>JAAYNS010000149.1 GCA_012520755.1 Tissierellia bacterium | reverse complement strand
CTTCCAAGTCTTCTCATGTTAGACATATTAGCCACTGCACTTGATATACTTAAGAAAACAATAGGTACTACAACAGTAAACATTAAATTGATAAAAATATCTCCTAAAGGCTTAAATACTGTTGCACTTTCTCCCATCACAAGTCCGATAATGCTTCCAATAACAATCCCTGTTAAAAGAAGAATCGGAAATCTATAAGCTTCCCATACTTGCTTTGTTCTGCTACTCATATAAATCTCTCCTTTTTAAATATGCTAGTGTTATACTTCCACTCCTTTTTATTTAAAAGCTTTAACTTTAAAGATACATAGTTTTGATCAGACTATAACCTTATCTGCTTAAATAGTTTAAAACGATTTCCCTTTCATCACAAGGATATGTTTTGTCTTCTATTATTGTATAGGTCTCATGTCCTTTGCCTGCTAATAAGATAATATCTTTTGCTTTTGCTATACTTAGGGCATATTCAATAGCTTCTATTCTATCTACTATTGTTGTATATTCCACCTTTGCTTCCCTTACTCTTACTCCTACTTCTATATCTTTTATTATCTGTTCTGGTTGTTCGAATCTTGGATTGTCAGATGTTATAATTATATAATCACTATAAGCTGCAACTGTTCTTCCCATTTCTGGTCTTTTTGTTTTGTCTCTATTACCTCCTGCACCAAAGACTGTAATTATCCTGCCTTCTGCAAATTGTCTTATGGATTTTAAAACATTATCTAATCCATCTGGTGTATGGGCAAAATCAATTATTACTGAAAAATCTCTACCTGTTTCAACAACTTCAAATCTTCCTTTTACATGGTCTAATTTTTCCAATCCATCTTTTATTTGTTTTAAATCAAGACTGTATGCTATTCCACAACTTGCTGCTGCTAATGCATTATAAATATTAAATTTTCCTGGTATGTTTAATGTGACTACTTCATTATCATCACCATAATTTAATAGAAATCTGACTTTATTCATTGAGTATTCAATCTCTGTTGCATATACATCCGCCTTGTTTTCTATCCCATATGTAATAATGTCTATTCTATTAGCTACATGTTTTAATAATTCTCTTCCGTGTTCATCATCAGTATTTATAATATTATATTTTCTTGTCTTATAGAATAATTTTTCTTTGCTTTTAAAATAATTTTCAATTGTTTTATGATAGTCTAGATGGTCTTTACTCAAATTTGTAAAAATCCCTATTGAAAAGTCTATGTATTCTACTCTTTTAAAATCAAGGGCATGGGATGAAACTTCCATTACAATTGAATCAATATTGGATTTTACCATTTTATCCATAGTTGAATTTATAATTATTGAGTCTGGAGTTGTGTTTACTGTATCTATCTTTTCATCATTGATTTTTACGCCCATAGTTCCCATAAGCCCTGTATTAATACCATTGACATCCAATATGCTTTTAATAAAATAGGTTGTAGATGTTTTACCATTAGTTCCAGTAACACCAATTACATTTAGTTTTTTACTTGGTTCATTATAAAACCTAGAACTAAAGTATGCTATAGCATCTTCTACATCTTCAACCCATATATAAGTAATATGGTCTTTTGGTCTTATTTCTTTTTCTAGAAGTATACATTTAGCTCCATTTCTTATTGCTTCATCTATAAAATCGTGTCCATCTTTATTAAAGCCCTCTTTTGCAATAAACAAATAATTATCTCTAATATCTCTTGAATCTTGGCTAATCCCATTAATATCAATGTCAAGATTGCCTATTGTTTTTATAGTTTTGTAAGAGCCTAATATCTCTTTGAGTTTCATGCTTTACCCCCCTCTATTAATGATATTATCATCTTTATATCTTTATTATAGCTTATTTAAATATTATAACAATATTTAAAGTTCGTTTCTTAACATGTCTTCATAGCTTTCTCTTTTAACAATTAATCTTGGAGACCCATTCTTTAACATGACAACAGCTGGTCTTCCAATCCTATTATAATTACTTGCCATTGAATAGTTATAAGCTCCTGTAGACTTTACAGCTAAAATGTCTCCTGATTCAAGAGCAGGGACTCTTAAATCCCAGATTAAGATATCTCCACTTTCACAGCACTTACCTGCTATTGTAACTGTAGTAGTGCATTCTTGATCTACCTTATTAGCTACAAGGGCCTCATATTCTGCTTGATATAGTGCTGGCCTTGGATTATCAGTCATACCACCATCTACACCTACATAAGTCCTCACACCTGGAATTTCTTTTATGCTTCCGATAGTGTATAGGGTTATACCAGCTTCTCCTACAATCCAACGGCCCGGTTCTATTGATATTCTAGGTCTTAGTAGATTATTATTAATAACAAAATTTTCTATTTCTTCCATCATAGGATCTATAAAATAAGAGAGGTCTTTTACATCATCCCCTTTCTTATAGTAAATACCAAATCCACCACCAAGATCTAACTCCTCTGTAATAAAACCTAATTCATCCTTTACCTCTTTAATAAGATTCAATAAAATTTTTGTAGCCATCAAATGAGAAGTATTGTCAAACAGTTGAGATCCAACATGAAAATGAAATCCTTTTAAATCAATATTGTTTAATCCTCTAGAGATTTCTATAGCATCTTTTAATAATCCAAGAGGAACTCCAAATTTAGAGTCTACATTTCCCGTAGAAATATATTTATGCGTATCCGAATCAACACCAGGAGTTACCCTAATAAGGATATTAGCCCTATTATCTAAATCCTTAGCTAATCTGTCTATAAGTTGTATTTCACCTATACTATCGCAAACAAAATGACCAACCTTATATTTTAAAGCCATTTCTATTTCCTCAAGGGTTTTGTTATTTCCATGAAACATTATCTTTTCCATAGGGAAATCCACTGATTTAGCAGTATATAGCTCTCCACCAGATACTACATCCAGGCCTAGCCCTTCTCTTTTAATAATCCTAGCCATCTCTTTAGTTAGGAAAGCTTTAGATGCGTAATAAGCCTCAACATTTTCATACTTATTAACAAAAGAATCTTTTATTTCGTTAATCCTATCCATTATAATATCTTCAGACATTACATATAAAGGCGTTCCGTATTTCTTTGCTAATTCTACCGTATCACAACTAGAAAAACTGTAATTCATAAATTTTCCCCCAAACTTATTCAAATTTGCTTAAGTATATTTATTAGCAAATATCTTAAAATTATAGCAATATTGTAACATATATCAACATCTAATGCATTATAAATATCAAGTAAATATATGCCCTCTTATTGAATAGCTTACTTTTTTTCATGTTTTTTATATGATATAATCCTATTTAAATATGGGAGGTATTGTATGCCAAATATAAAAATTGATGAATCAACGAGATTAATTGGTAAAGTTAGACTAGGAGATAAGTCTTATATTGCCCAAGGGTCAATTCTTCGTTCCATCGATGACTCCATAACAATTGCAAACTCTTCTTGGGTTTTGGAAAATTCAGTTCTAATCGGAACTCCCAACACCCCAATAAAGATTGGTAGTAAAACAATCTTTGGACATAAATGTATAGTGATTGGAGCGGAAATTGGAAATTTATGCGAAATAGGAAATGGGACTATCTTTCTTCCAGGTTCAAAAATAGGAGATATGTGTATCTTTGGAGAAGGTACAATTATTCCCGAAAACTACATTATTCCCGATGGTTCTGTAGTTGTGGGCAGACCAGGTAAGATAATTCGTAAGTTAAGTCAAGATGATAAAAACATGATAAAAAGAATGAGGGGCAACAACATCTCATTAGATGAATATCAGGAAATTATAATCGACAATATTCCAAAGGATGGTGAAATAGTGGGAAAACTATATGAATATAATAATAAATATCCAAAGGTTTCTGAATCAGCATATTTGTACGATACAGCTGAAATAACAGGAGATGTTATTATAGGTGATAATACAATTATTGCTTCAGGAGTGAAAATAATAGGAAACTCCCATGGCCCTGTAAGAATCGGCAATAATGTTCAAATCCTAGAAAATTCAGTATTACATCTGCTTCCTGACAATGAGCTGATTATTAATGACAATGTAACCATAGGCCCTGGCTGTATAATTCATGGTACAAATATTGGAGAAAATAGTGTAATCGAATCTGGAGCAATAATATGTGACAATAGTATACTAGGTAAAAACACCTTGGTTAAATCTGGTAGCTTAGTTAAGCAGAGAAGCGAAATTAAAGATAATCAAATAGTTGAAGGATTCCCTGCTAAACCTATCTCTGAAAACAAAGAAATACTTGAGAGACCTCTTTGGGCCTTTAGATAATGTGCTTTTTAAAGGTGTAGTCTATTCCTACCTTTTATAGATTATGGAATAAACTATGCCTTCTTTTGTTTGTGTATTAGTCATTATATTTCATATTCTTTCTACTTGTACCTATAATTTTTCTTCCTTATCAATTTTATATTCAATTTAAAATATCTATTTCTAATCCTTTACTCAATATATGCAAAAGGTTTTTGGTTCTATTGACACATCCTTTGTAAAAGCTACAAAATAACTTATAATCTCCTCAATCTTCTTTTCCATTATACCATTCATCTATTATCATCTCCTGATATAGTACTAACTATTTGTTCCTAGTATTAAATATTCTATTAACTCATATTCCTCTAATAATCTAATTGATAATAAAATAATAGCCTTCGTTTAATACAAAATCGACTTTCTTATTTTTCTTGTTTCTCACTGAAAAAGCTAGACCCAAGAATTAGAATGCCACCTAAAACTTGCAATAGTGTTATTCCTTCTTTTAGAAATATTGCTGATATTATGACAGCTGTCACTGGATCAATATAGCTAAGCATTGCTATAGTTTGACCTTTCAAGCCCTGCATCCCTGTGAAATAGAGTAAGTATGCTATGCCAGTATGAAATACTCCAAGAGTTAAGATATAGGGTAAGTATTCAAGTTTAAAGATTCCTACTACTAAACCTTCAGTAACAAGTACATAAGGAGTCAATACTAGTGCTGCAATAATTAATTGTATTAAGGTAGCTTCTAATCCAGAAAGATTTTTGAAAAATTTATTTGTAAGTATTACTGTAGCATAAAGAGCTGCCGCGACTAATCCATATGTAAGTCCTAGAGGATGATTAAAAGAACCGTAGGATACTGAACTAGTATT
>JAAYNS010000148.1 GCA_012520755.1 Tissierellia bacterium | reverse complement strand
TGATATCTCGTGGTTTAAAAGGCCAAATTAATTGTGTTTGTACCGTTGTTATACCTACTACAGTACTAACTGCCTTATTAGCTACAGCTTGTATTGTAGATACATCGTCACTAGTGTTAATTACAACTTCTTGAGCATTGTAACTTCTAGTGGTTTCTTTATCAAACAGCCTAGGAGCTATACTATAGGATACAAATCCTCCTAAGATTGAGCATAATAAAGCTATGGCAATATATGAAAGTAGGCTCCCTCTAAATCCTCTTTTTCTTTTTGGTCTTTTCACCTTATAAACTTTTTTTGCGATTTTATCTTCATCTAAATCTTCATTGTTTACCAATATAAATCCCCTATTGTTATTGTCATCCATATAAAAACCTCCCATATCAATTCACGTTTAACAATTCACAATTCACAGTTCACAGTTGCTGAGGTCTAGCTTTCGAGGTCTAGCCCCTAGATTCTTCGCTTGAAACCGTAACACTATCCCTCTTAGCTCTTACTTATTACCTAATATTAATGTTAATACCCAATTGTGAAGTTTATATGAACATGTTATGTTTTTTAAATGAGAAATTTAATGAATTATGGGTAAGTTATTTATAAGGAGCGTGTTATGATGAAGATAGAATACATTTATCATAGTGGATTTACTGTGGATACAAAAAACCACTTCTTAGTCTTTGATTATTATAAAGGAAAGATAGAGTTAAAAGATAAACCTACCTATGTCTTTTGTAGCCACAACCACTTAGATCACTTTAATCCAGAGATATTTAATTGGTCAAAAGACAAAGATGACATCTTGTTTATTCTAAGCAGTGACATCGAAAATGTCCCAAATGTTAAAGCTAATTTTATTGATCCATATGAAGAGTTAAAGATAAATAATCTTCATATTAAAACATTTGGCTCTACTGATAGAGGAGTGTCTTACCTAATTACAGTGGATGGAAATAGTATTTTCTTTGCAGGAGATTTAAATTGGTGGCATTGGAAAAATGACACTGAAGAAGAAAAAAGACAAGAAGAAAGAGCCTTTAAGACTGAAATCAGTAAAATCAAGGGGAATAAAATAGACTTAGCCTTTTTCCCTGTAGACCCAAGACTTGAAGAATACTACTATTTAGGTGGCCAATATTTTATAAATGAAATCCAACCAAAGGTATTTATCCCAATGCATTTTGGGGATAAGTTTGAAATTACTAAGGAGTTTATCAACAAAGCAAAGGATTCATCCACGAGTATTGTGGAAATTAACACTACAAATCAAATTATACCTTTATTTTAGTCTTTCACTATAAACTGATTCCAATTAAATAGAAATGTTTTGAAAAATATTATAGCTAATAGGATGTATGGTTTCTATATTCAATGAAACCATACATCCTATTTTTTTTGAATAAGTCTCCATTTTGTCGTCCTGTTCAAGGGGAGAGTCTTGTCCATATTAATTATTATCAGACAAAATGTAATATATTCTATGAAATATAAATATATATATCTCAAGATGTCAAATATTTGTGATTTAAAATCAAAATTTTTCTAGGCATAGTAAGTTGCTTCATGTGATTAATACAAGCATAGGAGGTGAAAACTGATTTATATTTAATCAAATCTATTATTCAATTCAAAGGAGGGTCTTTATGGAAAGTGCAAAAAAGAACAAAGGATTTCTAGCTTGGGTTGAAAGAGTCGGTAATAAAATACCTCATCCTTTCATTCTGTTTTTGTGGCTAATCATAATTGTAGCAGCAATTTCATTTGTCTTAAACAAGATAGGTGTTGCTGTAACAAATCCTACATCCGGAGAAGTTGTGGAGGTTAGAAATTTAATCTCTGCTGATGGCTTAGTAAACGCATTAAATACTATGATTAAGAACTTTACAGGTTTTGCTCCATTAGGACTTGTACTTACCATG
>JAAYNS010000022.1 GCA_012520755.1 Tissierellia bacterium | reverse complement strand
TTCCATTGTTCTAGTTACCTCTTCTACTCCCGCCGCTGATTGTTGGGCAGAGGCTGTTAGTTCCTCAGATGCAGCTGCAACTTGTTCTGATGAATCATTTACCTCATGGATAACTTGTCTTAAACTGTTTATGATATGTTGGAACCCTCTAGCCAATTCGCCTGTTTCATCATTATTCTTAAGCAATTTATCAGGTATATCTTCAGTTAAATCTAAATTACTAAGCTTTGCTGATTGTTCTACTGTCAATCTTATAGGCTTGGAGATAGTACCACTAATAAAACTAACTATAGAAACACTGATAATCATTGATATTGCCGTAGCAAATACTATTTTTTTCTGAATTTCTGGTATTCTTTGTAAGACTTCATCACGATAGCCAGCTATATTAAAAATCCAATCAGTTCCTTCAATAGGGGCAAAACCAGTTACAACTTGTCTCCCCTCAAAAGTGTAAGCACCTGTTCCTGTTTTTTCCTCTAATGCCCTAGTAAAAACTGATGCTAGGTCACTTAAAGTTTCATCCTTCTTAGCTTCTTCGATTGGATTAAATTGATTAATTACCTTGTCTCTATCAGGATGTCCTATTACGGTGCCATTGTTATTTATTATATAGCTGTAGCCTTTCTCTCCATATCCTGTTTCATCAATAATATCAGTCAAAAGATTTCCTTCTATAGTTCCTATTAATGCACCTACAACATTTCCTTCGCTCTTTATAGGAACTGCAAACATTAATACAAGGTCACCATTTGTGTTACTTATTAAGGGTTCTGATACTCTAAGTTCTCCACCAAGAGCTCTTTTTATGTAGTCCCTATCACCTAATTGAACTGTAGTACCATCTAATAGATTCCCTACTCCATCAGGGCCAACAATTCCCAACTGAAAAAATGAGATTTCTTCTATATAATCCTCCAGGAGAGGCCCCTGTAAGTCCCAATCCATAGATTGAATTTCATCACTAAAGGCTAGTACCTCTAAGCTTTTCATTTGGGTTTCAATTTTACCAGCTGTGAGTTTAGCTGCGTCAGATGCCGATACTCTCATTGAATCTCTAGCTGCATCTGTTAATAATGTGCTTGAATTAAATATAGATATAAAGCCAAGAGCAACTGAAGTAATTAGGATTAAGAATGAAAAGCTGATTATCAGCTTTTTCCTTATACTACTTTTATTGCTTTTTGATTTAGTCTTTTGAGCATTAAATTCCTCCATGTAAAAACATCTCCTTATTAATTATTTTTATATTTGCTTTCAATAGAGAATCAAATATTAGCTTTTCTTCTACATCCTTTGGGATATCATAGATATTCTCCCTTACAGTTTAAGATTTAAAATCATTTTGTTTTTATATTGATTACAATATAGTACTATATATACCATCTATGACTAGCCTTTAAACATTTTCTAGTATTTTAAGCACCATATAGTACTTTTATCATAATATTCGTATTAATTAGGACTCTTCATTACTTATTTTTCGCTATTATTTAAATTTTGGACAAATAAAATAAGGATCCCTCCCTATAGATCCTTAAAGATAGATAATATTACAGTATATTTATCAAAAAACGTCCTAAACAATAAGGAGCTATTTTGCCTTACTTTGACTTTTATAGCCCCTTATGCATCTTTTCAAAATCTAATTAGTCATATTTATTCCTCTTTTTCAGACTTCTTACTTGGAATAGTTAGTAGAATAGAAATAATGGCCAACATTGTCATGAACAAATTAAAAAGCAAGGCTATAATAGCTGCATAACGGATGGAAATATTGTCAGTACGGCCTCTGAAAAATCCTTCAGCAAAGGTAACTTGTTCCATACTTAGGCCTGTAAATATAGCAGCTGAAATAGCTATACCAAAGGCAGCCCCTAAAGAAGAGGACATTCTATAGATGCCCGATGCAGAACCTGCTTTTTCTTGAGGAACTGCAGACAAGGCTGTATCAGCTGATGGGGTTGCGTATAACCCTAGTCCAATTCCAAAGAAAGTAAAGCCAATAGTAGCAATTAGCAAGTACTGGTCAGTCATTAGGTGGGTGAATGTTGTCATGAAAATACCAAAGCCTGTAATTGAACAACCTATAACCATTGGCCTTCGTGCACCCCACTTTTGCAATAGCTTTTCACCTACTTTGATTGCAATTAAAATACCTATTAGGTAGCCTATGGTCAAGAAACCTGCCTTTAAAGTGCTTAATCCAGCAGCCAATTGAACTAAAGATAGGGTAACAATTAATGTACCCGCTGCACTATTTAGTAATAAATTTGAAATAGTAGCCCCCTTGTATGTTTTGTTGTTAAATATATTAAAGTCAATAAAGGCATCTTCTTTGTTTTTTTCAATCTTATAAAACAATATAAATGTAATAAGAGCTACTATACCAAGCCCCAATATCATAGGACTTAACCAGCCAACCTTCCCACCTTGATTTATCAAGATATTAATAGTAAGCATACCAACCATGAAGGTAATAATACCAGCTAAGTCGAAATCAGCCTTCTTGTTACTAGGTGGATTCTTGCTTTCTGGAACTCCACTAATTAAGAAATAACTAATAATGGCAACCCCTATAGAAATCCAGAAAATCCAACGCCAACCAATGGTAGAAGCAATAAGACCTCCAAAAATGGAGCTTGATGCAGCCCCTCCCCATGAACCAATGGAATATACGCTAACAGCTCTTTGACGAGCTGGACCTTCATAGTAAGCCTTTATCAAGGCCAATGCATTGGGCATAATGCAAGCCGAAGAAATCCCCTGTATAATTCGACCTATAAGTAAATAAATAGAAGACCCCCTTGGTGATACTGCTACTAATAAGGATCCAATTATACTTAGAACCAATCCTATCTTTGTGGTTTTAATACGGCCATACCTGTCCCCAAAACTACCTAATACTACAATAAACATACCAGAAAACAAGGCTGTTATACTTACAGCTGTATTGCTAGAATCTACACTAATCCCCAAATCTGTACGTATAGTTGTGCCTATATTCAATACTGTTTGAGCAAAGAGCCCAAATGTTATAACAGCCAACAATAAACCTATTAAGAGCTTATCATCCGCCTGATATCCTTGGCCTGATTCATTGTTTTTTCCCATTATAGTTTCCTCCTAAAAGTAAAATCTTATTATACCCTAATACTATTAATTAAAAAGCTTTCTACAGGTCATTTTTATTATCTTTTCTTATTATACCCATCAAATCTAATTTTCAAGTATAATTTACTAATGATTATTGTTAATTAGATTCAAAATAACTTTTGTTAAGTTAGTAGATCTTATAAAAAATAAGAGCTTAAGTCTGTACCCATTAAACTGGCAAACTTAAGCTCTTATTTCAGAGTTTAATATCCCATGTTTTAAGTTTCTATTATCTAGCTTTCTTCCTAACTAAGATCATTGTCAATCCTATAGACTCTATTAGGAATAATTTTTCATAAACATAGATTTTTTGCTGCATTCTAGTTTTTTTAGATAAGTACTTATAAAAACCATTTTCTCCGGATATTGTATTGACAAAGGGTAAAGAGTGCTAGGGTAAATACAAGCAGGACTAGGACGCAAAGTATAGGTGACAACATACTCCTGCCAATTATTGACCCACTAAGCATATCCGTTCCATAGGTCAATGGTAATAAATAGGATAAGGGACGTAGAAAAATCGGCAGTTCACTGATAGGCAGGAATAGGCCACATAGAAACAGCATGGGAAACCTAAAGAAATTAGAGAAGGTTTGTGCTTCAAAGACCTCTTTCGCAGAAACAGCAATCATTAAACCCAACAGGGTAGAAGTTATTGCGATTAAAAATACTGTCAGTAGCACAGCTCCCCACTTAATTCCAGCCAGGTCAACAAAAAAGCTCGCAAAGATAACTGGAACAAATGCGTTAAAGATTCCAAACAATATAGCCCCAGATAGCTTAGCCACCACCATGGTTCCCAAAGAAATTGGAGCAATTAACAATCGATCGAAAGAACGCCCTTTCCTTTCAAAGGTGATGGTCACAGCCAACATAGAAGTGGTTCCAAATAATATGCTCATGGCCATCAGCCCTGGGAGCATCTCCCGAATCTCAGAGAGATTTACACCACCGGAGGAACGGATCATCTGCATCAATGTCCAAGACAGAGGAAATATAATGCCCCAGCTAATGTTTGGTGGTTTAAGATAATAATTTTTAATGTCCTTCTTTAAGATACTCCAGAAGGCAATCCAGCTTTTCATTTCAACATGCCCCCTTTATCCTTTTCCTTCTTAAGTTCTATGGCCTCGATTCCAGTTACCTTTACAAAAACATCCTCTAATGAAGGTCGAAGTTCTTTAGCCTCATAGACAGATATTCCACGACTATCAAGATATTGTAGGACAGGCGAGAGTGCAATCTGTTCTTTGGAAATTAGGGTTACAGTGTGATCTGTTCCAGTTTTGACTATACATCCGTCAAAATGAGCCTGTAGTTCTTCGGCAAGGGGCTCTAAATCCTTATCGGCAGCTAACTGGATACTATGTCCGTGAGAGACGCTTTCCATCAATTCTGGCACCGTACCATTTGCAACGATATTGCCTCCTACGATAATGGCGATACGGTCACAGATTCGCTGGGCATCCTCAATATAATGGGTGGTAATAAAAATAGTAGTTCCCCTTTGCTTGAGATTTAATAGAAGTTGACGAATCTGCCGAGCACTTTCCACATCTATTCCTGTAGTTGGTTCATCAAGAAAGAGTATTTCTGGCTCATGGATGATTCCAGCTGCAATAGTCAGCTTACGACGCATACCTTTGGAATATGCCTTAAAGGGACGCTTCCCAGCCTTAATTAAATCAAATTCTTCCAAAAGTTCCTTGGCTCTCTTTTCACGTTCATCCTTTCTCATACCATAAAGGGAACCACAAAAACAAAGGTTGTCAAAGCCGTCCATTTCATCATAGAGATTACTCTCATCAGGAACAATCCCCATTATAGACTGTGCTTTTTTGACCTTCTTAACAGCGTCAAAACCATCAATGAGAATAGTCCCACTAGTAGGTCTGGCAAGGCCAATCATCATATTTATAGTAGTAGTTTTCCCTGCACCATTTGGACCGAGAAAACCGAATATTTCTCCCCGAAGAATAGAAAAAGAGATGCCCTTTACTGCTGTAAAGTCACCATATTCTTTACTTAGATTGGTGACAGTGACAATGTCTGTAGTGTTCATGATTATTTCCCCCTTTCACAAAATCATCCCCATTTCTTACATGGCATCTCTCTTCTTCAGAAGAATTGCAGCCGCCTTCCTTGGGTGTACAAAGCTCCCGCTCCATAGAGGCCATTTCTTTAATTTCTGATGCAAGATCATGCAGTACATCACGATTTACATCATAATGCATAAAATATCCTCTCTTCTCACCTCTCAATAGTCCCGCATCTCGTAAAACCTTTAAATGCTGCGATATTGCTCCCTCAGAAAGCTCCAACTTTCTTGCCAATGATCTAACACAATAATTATGCCTTAATAGCAACAACAGAATTTTCATTCTTGTTTTATCGGCTATGGCTTTAAGTACAAGAATCTTATCCATCTTATAACCTTCTTTCATCATATTTGATTTAGTGTTTACTTAATTAAATATACCACGCTTTTCTAATTTAGTAAAGACTAAATCAAATAAAATCGGTAGCTTCACAT
>JAAYNS010000147.1 GCA_012520755.1 Tissierellia bacterium | reverse complement strand
GTAGCAATCATTTTAGTATTTGCTATTGGACTAATAAACATTTTACCAGACTATCTTTCAGAATCAAATAATAGTGAACCAGTTACAATAACTGTTTCAACAGGCGACACTCTCTCAAGTGTAGCTGAAGACTTGGCTAATAATGGGGTTATAAGAAGTAAGTTGTGGTTCAAATACAAAGGTAGGGATATAGCAGAAAATATTAAGCCTGGTAAATACGATATTGGACCTGGTTTGAGTATAGAAAAAATATTTGATATCATTCAAGAGGGGGAACAAGAAGAACAAATTAAAATAACCTTTCCTGAAGGGTTTACCTTGTACCAATTTGCTCAAAAGATTGAGGAAGAGGGATTGGGAAGTACAGAAGAATTTATAAATGCAACAAATGATTACTTTAATACTAAGGATTTTGATTTTGATACTAGTGATCTTTATTTCAATATGGAAGGATATTTGTTTCCAGATACATATTTCTTTACTAAAGACCAATCTATGGAAAGTATAGTCTTGATTCTAGCAAGTACAATGGAAAACATATTTACAGAAGAGTATAGAAGTAGAGCCCATATACTAGGATTATCAACTCACGAGGTTTTAACTATTGCTTCGTTGATAGAAAGAGAAGCATACAATGATGATGAAAGATCTAGAATAAGTGGTGTTATACATAATAGATTAGAAGTCAATATGCTATTGCAAATAGATGCAACAGTAATATATGGAAAGGGAGAAGGTAAAGAACATATGACACGTGTTCTAAAGAAAGACTTACGAATCGATAACCCATTTAACACATATAAGAATGTTGGATTAACACCTGGACCAATAGCCTCTCCTGGTAAAAAATCAATTTATGCGGCCCTATACCCTGAAGACCATGATTACTTTTATTATGTATTAGGGGAAAACGGCCATGTGTTTTCTAAAACATACGATGAGCATAGACAAAATGTTAATAAATATATAAAATAAAAAACACATAGTTTGATAAAGCCATTTGACTCTGGATTAAGGTCAGATGGCTTATTATCTTAATATTAATCATATTATTATCTATCAAGGATTATTCAACCAAGCTCTCATAGATTTTGGACAGATTACTTTCCATTCTTTCCAAATATGTCATACCACCCTGTGGGTATTCTATTGTATAAATAATTTCCACCTTAGCTCCTACTTCATTTGCGAGTGTTTCTGATACCTCTGGGCTCACCATGTCCTCAGAAAAAATAGTCTTTACATTATTATCCCTACAATATTCAACAAGTTCTGCTAGTTGTTTCGCCGACGGTTCTCCTTCAGCAAAAACATCTCTAATACTATTCTGCTCTAGGTTAAAGTCACGGCAAAGATAAGCAAATGCAGCATGGCCAGAGACTAGAGTATTTTTCTCTAAGCTTTGAAACTTAATATTATATTCATTATATAGTTTTTCTAACTGATAGATAAACTTATTATAATTTTCTTCGTAATAATCTTTATTGGAAGGATTTGCTTGAATAAGGGCATCCTTAATATTCTTTACTTGGCTTTGTGCACCTTTCAAGCTCAACCATAAATGGGGATCATAATTTCCGTGAGAGTGGCTATAATCCTCTTCATGCTTATGGTCATTACTCTCTCCAGTTTCTTTTCTTTCAATAATCTCTGCATCTTTAGAGGAATCTACTACGATTAGACTTGGATTATTGGCAGCAGAAATTGCTTTCTCGGCCCATGTTTCCAT
>JAAYNS010000146.1 GCA_012520755.1 Tissierellia bacterium | reverse complement strand
TAAGCAATGGGTAAACCTGTCTTATGCGTTATTATTTGTTTAAGGCCCAATTTTACGGGCTATAATATACAGAGTTAAGTATTGTTCAATAATTTTATGATTAAAACAAGCTATATAAAGAAAGATCAACATTTATTGTCTGGTTTTTGTGATATTTAAATTTTATAAGTATAAGACTGTACAATCATTTATGTAAATTATAATAAACCATATAATTAAAAGTACCACTAATTATTTATATAAAAAAGTAGACATTTTTGTCCAAATTTATTATAATATCATTAGTCACAAAATAGTAATTTTGTGACTAATGATTTAAATATTTAATAAAAGGAGACTTAATATGGAAATTCCTCAAGTATTAGAAGACTATTTAAACTACATGGAAACTATAAAAGGAACCTCGCCAAATACTGTTAAAGAATATTTTTTTGATTTGAGAACTTTTCTAAGATTTGTTAAAATTAGATTTAAAATGGTTGATTCCGAAATCCTATTTGATGATGTTGATATTTCTGATATAGATGTTGACTTTATAAAAAGAATTACTATTCAGGATCTACATGCCTATATATCATATGTAGATAAATCTCGGAACAATAGCAATTCTACAAAATCAAGAAAGGTTTCTTCTATCAGATCCTTCTTTGAATACTTGTTTAAAATTGGTCTTTTAGATAACAATCCAGCTACAGCTCTTGAATCCCCTAAATTAGATACTAGACAGCCTGTTTATCTTACATTACCACAAGTTGAAAAATTATTAAGTATAATACTAGAAAATAAAGTTGAAGAATATAGAAAAAGAGATTATGCTATCTTTATGTTGTTTTTGAACTGCGGTCTCAGATTATCAGAACTCAGCAGTATTGATATAGATAAAATTAGGGATAATGACACTTTAAGAGTTATTGGTAAGGGAAACAAAGAACGTACTGTTTTTCTAAATACGTCTTGCATTGATGCAATAAATGATTATATCGAAGTTCGCCCTATTGCTAATAAAAATGATGAAAAAGCTTTATTTCTTAGTAAAAGGAAAAACAGAATGAGCAACCGTGCCATACAGCATATGATTGACAGATATTTAGAAAAGGCTGGCCTAGATACTAGTATTTATTCTACACATAAATTAAGGCATACAGCTGCAACATTGATGTATAAATACGGAAATGTTGATATTAGAGCATTGCAAGAGATATTAGGACATGAATCAGTATCAACCACTCAGATCTATACCCATATTGATGATGACAGATTAAGAAAAGCTATTAACAGTAATCCTCTTGCTAATATAAGTAGAAAAAAGTAAAACACAATTTTTTTAGTAATCCTTAATAAAACTTTTGATTTACACATTATATGTTTTTAATCATAAATTGGAATCTTTAGTATATCACCATGAAATATTTCACCTGTTTCCAAATTATTTAGACTTTTAATTTCGTAAATCATTTTTCTCACATCATAATCCTTTGGCATATACTCTAGAGAAATATTCCATAAATTATCTCCGTGTGAAACATAATACTCTTTATATTTTGGAACATGAATACTGCTATGAGCACTTGAAAAAGTAAATATTAAGGATATAATCATTGCTAGAAAAACTAATACAATTGTTAAAAATACAAAGAATCTTTTACTGTTTACTACCACATATCTCTTGTTTTTCATATCAACACCTCATATAACTTATATACTTTGAACACTCGTTCTAAACGTTTGTTCGGTATTTATATTATATACAAACATCCGTTCTATGTCAATAAGATTCTTATAAAAAGAACTAATGTTTGATTTGCTGTTTAAAATGTGATATAATCAATGAAAATGGTTAGTATTTATAGAATGCGAGGTGAATATTATGTATGAAGACTTGTCTCAGAAACAAATTGAAATATTGTTATATATTAAAAACGAATTGCAAGTACGTGGTTATCCTCCATCTGTTAGGGAAATTTGTAAAGGTGTAAGTTTAAAATCCACTTCTACTGTCCACGCACATTTAGAAAAACTTGAATTAAAAGGATACATAAGAAGAGATGCCACTAAACCTAGAGCAATAGAAATTTTAGATCAGGATGATGACTTTTTATTAGCCCATAAAAAAACTGTTGATGTACCAATAGTTGGAAAAGTTACTGCAGGTTCTCCTATTCTAGCTGTGGAAAATATCGAAGACACTTACCCTGTTCCATTAGAAATGGTTGAAGGAAGTAATGTTTTTATGCTAAAGGTTCAGGGAGAAAGCATGATAGATGCTGGAATATTAGATGATGATTTAGTTTTAGTAAAAGAACAGAAAACTGCCAATAATGGTGAAATCATTGTTGCTCTAATAGGCGATGAAGCAACTGTTAAGAGATTCTTTAAAGAAAAGGATACTATAAGACTACAGCCAGAAAATCAATTTATGGAACCTATTTATTCTAAAGAAGTAAATATCCTTGGAAAAGTTATTGGTCTATATAGGAGGATTTAATAATTATTAAAGCACTTAAACTGTTTTCACAGTCTTAAGTGCTTTTTTATATCCATAATATTCCTTTAGTTACTTTATAATGAAATCAAGCTCTTCTTGTATAAATTATTTAAGGAAATAAGTACTCCTAATTTACAATGTTCGTATGTTAAGCCTCCTTGATAGTATGCATAATAAGGGTCTCGCATAGGGCCATCGGCACTTAACTCAATGGAAGAACCTTCTATGAAACCACCAGCTGCCATTATTACCTTATCTTCATATCCAGGCATGTCCCATGCTTCTGGAATTACATAGGAATCAACAGCAGAAGCTGCTTGAATTGCTTTACAGAATTCACTTACCCTTTCTGGCAACAATAATTCAACACCTTGGATTATGTCACTTCTTTTATCATCTATATCAGGTACAACTTTAAATCCAAGATCCTTATATGTTTTTGCTACTAACAAGGCTCCTTTTAGAGCCTCCGAAACAATATGTGGTGCAAGAAATAAACCTTGCATTGTAGTCCTAGATGTACCAAATGTAAGACCACAGTCTTTTCCTAAACCAGGTGCTGTTAGCCTATTAGCAACTCTTTCAACTAATTCTTCTTTACCAACTACATAACCACCTGATAAAGCTAGTCCACCCCCTGGATTCTTTATTAAGGAACCAGCTATAATATCTGCACCTACATCAGTAGGTTCCATATTTTCAATAAACTCGCCATAGCAATTATCTACCATTATTATTACTTCATTATTGTATTCTTTAATTGATTTAATAGCCTCTTCTATTTCCTCAATAGTTAGGGCTCTCCTATCACTATAACCAGTTGATCTTTGTATCATAACCATTCTGGTTTGACTTGATATAGTCTTTCTTACTGTTTCTAAATCAATTCTATTATCTATCAATGGTATTTCCTTATAAACCACTCCAAATTCAACTAAAGTACCTGGACTATTTCCCTTTACTCCTATAACCTTTTGTAGTGTATCATATGGAGCGCCTGAAATAGCTATTAGTTCATCACCTGGTCTTAGGATTCCAGATAGGGTCAAAGTTATAGCATGAGTTCCAGAAGCTATAGTAGGTCTTACAAGCGCATCTTCAGCATTAAATACTGATGCATATATGCTTTCTACCTTTTCCCTACCTATATCTCCATAACCGTATCCAGTTGTCCAATAAAAATCAGTAGAACTTAATCTATTATCTTGCATGGCTTTAATGACTTTATATTGATTATATTCTTTTATTTCATCTATCTCTTTAAACTTATTAACGATTAACTTTTCTTTTTCATTTACATAATCAATAATTATGTCCTCTATATTATATTCCTTAGCCAATATATTTTTAGTAATTTCCTTCATTGTCACCTTTCCTTTTAAGAACATTAATTAATATGATACTATATTTCTAACTCAATAACTTTACTTGGTATTATAGTAGAAATAGCATGCTTATAAACCATTTGTTGCTTATCTTCACTTTCCAGTATTAAAACATAATTATCAAATGCTTTAACTATTCCTTTTATTTGATATCCATTCATTAGAAAAACAGTAATTAATATTTTCTCTTTTCTAACCTTATTCAGAAAGAAATCCTGCATATTTTGTCCTTGTTTCATCTAAACCCCTCCAATTTTAATAAAGGTACTTAATCAACATTTCTTGAATCTCATCAGCTAAACCATTTGTATCTTTGAAGTCATCAACATCAATCCATATAATTCTATTATCTCTTCTAAACCAAGTCAATTGTCTTTTTGCATAATTTCTACTAGCCTGTTTAATTTTTTCTATTGCTTCATCTAACGTACATTCATTTTCTAGATATCTAATTATCTCTTTGTATCCAATTCCCTGTAATGAAATTAAATTTTTGTCAAATCCCATATCTAGTATGCTTTTTACTTCATTAACTAAGCCTTCCTTTATCATAAGATCAACTCTAGTATTAATCCTATTGTAAAGCTTTTGTCTATCCACATTAAGACAAATCATAAGCAAGTCATAGTCTTCATTAGGGCTTCTGAAATTCTTATTATATTCTTCCATACTTTTACCCGTTACTTCATAAATCTCTAAGGCTCTGATTATTCTTTTAGTATCGTTTATACTTATTCTATTAGCACTATCTTGGTCAATGTTTTCTAATAACCTATGTAAATATTGATTTCCCTTTTCTATTCTAATGCTTTCATATCTTTCCCTAATTTTTTCATTTGGTTCAACACCAGTAAAATTTAGATTGTAAACTAAAGAATTAATGTATAGGCCTGTGCCACCTACTACAATAGGTAGCTTATTCCTGCAATTTATTTCTTTAATATAATTAGTTGCCATTTCCTTATAATTTGAAACTGTGAACTCTTCATCTGGATTAATAATATCTATCATATAGTGAGGAATATCTTTCATTTCATCTTTTGTAATTTTTGCAGTACCAATATTCATATACTTATATATTTGCATTGAGTCTGCAGAAATTATCCCCCCTTTTAATCTTCTGGCTAATTCTATTGATATAGAAGTTTTCCCTACTGCTGTTGGTCCCATTATTATAAACAATTTATTTTTCATATTATCACCTAAACTATTCTATAAAAGTGTTTCTCCATATCTCTTTTTGTAATCTTAATTAGAGTAGGTCTACCATGAGGGCAACTTAAAGGGTTTTCACATTTAGACAAATCATTAAGCAATGAATCTATCTCTAAATTACTTATCATATCCCCACTCTTAATTGCACTAGTACAAGCTAGCTTCATAAGTCTATCTACTTTTGTATCATAGCTGCTCTTCAAATTTTTATCTATATTATCAATTAAGTCCGTAAAAAGCATTTTTACAGAAGGCTCCCCAAATAAAAGGGGCACTCCTCTTATTGCAACGCTATTGGTCCCAAATTCTTCAACATCAAACCCTAATCCAGAGAACACAGTTTTATTATTAAGAAATTTCTCAAATTCACTATTTGTTAATTCTATGATTTCGGGAGCTATAAGTTGCTGAGTATTTATACTCTCTACTTCATATTCTTTTTTATATTTTTCATACATGACTCTTTCATGAGCTGCATGTTGATCTATAAAGTAAATTGTATTTAACTCATGGTTTATAGCAACTATATAAGTGCCGAAAACAACAGTTATAGCTTTCAAATTGCAAAGTTCATCTACTTGTTTTAATTCATCATTTTGTACATAATCATTTAAATCATACATCGAAAAAGAATCTTCTACTTTAATATTTTCTGTATTGTTCAAAAAATTATATTTTTTGTAGTCTCTCTCTCTATTATCCTCCGAACTTGAAGGGTTTTCTTCTACAAAGTCCACATCTGAATAATCTTTGAAGACAAGGCTCTTTTTTTTGAATTCATCCGAGTCATCTGTCATATTATATAATTGTTTTAATTCAACCCTAGGTTTTATTTCGTCATCTATATTAAATTTTGGTACATTTAATGATGAACTCAATCTTTCTTTAATTATCATACCTAAAATCCCATATATATCTGTATCCCCTGTAAATTTGATTTCCTGTTTGGTAGGGTGTATATTAATATCTATTTCTTTAGGATCTATACTTATGTAGATAATAAAAACTGGATATCGATTTATTGGAATTAAGGATCTATAATTCTGTTCTATTGCATTTGTTAAAGGAAAATTAACTATATATCGGCCATTTATATAAAGATACTGATGGCTCCTATTACTTCTGCTTAGATTATTATCAGATATATAGCCTTTAATCTCAATACCTTTTCCTTTGTAATCTATTGGATTTAATCCTTTGATTATATCTTTACCTAAAATCGTATATATGTTTTCCTTAATATCACCACTATTATTTGTTTTTAATACTATTTTGCCATCTTTTATTAGCTTAAAAGATATATTGTAGTTACCTATTGCAAGTTTGTTTACCATATCGCTAATTTTATTGCTCTCGGTTAAATCCTTTTTCAAGAATTTTTTCCGTACAGGAAGATTGTAGAACAAATCCTTAACTATCATAGTAGTACCTTTAGGAGTACCTACTTTATCTATGGATTTTATCTTTCCCTCTTCTATAATAGCATGAATTCCAGCTGTCGTATCACCTGTTTTAGTAAGAACTTCCATCTTTGAAACTGCAGCTATGCTAGGTAGTGCCTCACCTCTAAATCCTAGTGTCATTATATTGTATATATCATCGATCTTTCTTAACTTAGACGTGGAGTGGCTCTCAAAAGCTAAATGAATATCCTCATAATCAATACCATCCCCATCATCTGTAACTCTTATAAATGTTTTTCCACCATTATTTATTTCTATTATAATATTATCTGAATTAGCATCTATTGAATTCTCCACCAATTCTTTAACAATTGATGCAGGTCTTTCAATTACTTCCCCTGCAGCAATTTTTTGCACTGTTAATTCATCTAATAATTTTATTTTCCTCACTAGGATCTCTCCTTTAATCCTTTAGCATCTTCAACCAGGCTATCCAATGTGTTTAATGCATCTAATGGAGTCAGATTTTTTATATCAATATTCTTTACCTTGTCAATAAAGTAATCCTTCTTATAATCCATTAGATTCATTTGTTTTGATTGATTACTATTATTTTCATCGACATTCATAAGATGACTGCCCTCGATTTTAGTCAATATATCATTTGCTCTATCTATGATTTCTCTGTTTATACCTGCTAACTTTGCAACTTGTATACCATAACTTCTATTTGTACTACCTTCTGCTATTTTATGAAGAAATACTATATCATCGCCTTTTTCTTCTGCTAAAATAGTCAAATTCTTAATTCCTTTATACCTGCCTTCCAATTGAGTAAGCTCGTGATAATGTGTAGCAAATAGGGTCTTAGCTTTTATATTCTTTACTATATACTCTACAACAGCCCATGCAATACTAAGGCCATCATAGGTGCTTGTCCCCCTCCCAACTTCATCTAATATAATAAGACTGTTAGAAGTTGCTGACATTATAATATTTGAAACTTCATTCATCTCAACCATAAATGTGCTTTCGCCTTGAGACAAATTATCAGATGCCCCAATCCTTGTAAATATTCTATCCACTATGCTAATATTGGCTTTTTTAGCAGGTACAAATGATCCAATTTGAGCTAACAATGTAATAATAGCAACTTGCCGCATATAAGTTGACTTACCTGCCATATTTGGTCCAGTAATTATCTGTAGCATATTGTTATTGGTATTAAGATATGTGTTATTTGGAATAAATTGATTATTGTCAATAGTAGCTTCAACTACAGGATGTCTACCTTCTTCTATATCTATAATGCCTTTATTATTAACATCTGGTTTAACATAGTCATTATTATTAGCTACAAAAGCAAAACTAGATAGAACATCTAATACTGCTACATATTTGCTGACTTCCTGCAATCTTTTGATTTCATTTTTTACCTTGCTTCTTATTTCTAAGAATATTTCATATTCTAATTCCAAAGTCCTCTCTTCAGAACCAATAATTTTGGCCTCCATATTTTTTAGTTCTTCTGTGTAATAGCGTTCTGAATTAGTTAGAGTTTGTTTCCTAATAAAATAATCTGGAACTAGTTTTAGATTTGACTTAGTTACATCAAAATAGTATCCGTATATTTTGTTATATCCTATTTTTAGATTCTTAATACCTGTTTTATTTTTTTCCTTAAGTTCTAAATTGCTTAACCATTCTTTCCCTTTTAAACTACTCTCCTTCAGTTCATCAAGTACACTATTATATCCATGCTTTATTAATCCACCTTCTTTTATGGTAATAGGTGCATTTTCATCAATTGATGAGTCTATTAATAAAAAAACATCTTCTAAATTATCTATTTTTTTGGATAGATTTTTAAGTTGTTCATTGTCACATTTATTAAGCAAATCAATAATATCAGGTAAAACCTTTATGGATTGCTTTAAAGAAAGAAAATCCCTACCATTACAGTTGTAGGTAGATATTTTACTAGCTAATCTTTCTATATCATATATATTTCTAAGGAGTTTCCTTAAGTCATCCATAGTCATCAAATTATTAGTAAAATATTCAACTATATCTAGTCTGTTCCTAATTTGCTTTACATCTAGTAAAGGTTGCTCTAGCCATTTTTTTAAGAGTCTACCACCCATAGAAGTTTGAGTTTTATCAAGTATACCAATAAGAGCTCCTTTCTTTTTCTTAGATCGTATGGTTTCATTTATTTCTAAATTAGTTCTAGTATTTATATCCATTATCATATAATTAGACGGCTCGTAGTATGATATTGTGTTTATATGTTCTAAAGTACTTTTTTGGGTATCATATAGGTATTCTATTAATTTTGATGTAGCAATTGTGGCATAAACCTTCCCACTAATACCAATTTGAGTTAAATCATCTATTTTAAATAAATTACAAATATATCCTTTGAGATTCTCATCAATTTCATCTATATCTTCATAGATATTAATATAAGGATTAATCCTATTCTTAATATTTTTCAAGTATTTTTTATTCAATGTCAATTTTTTGTTGCATATTATTTCTGAAGGCCTAATCTTGCCCAGTTCATCCAAGATAAACCTATATGAATTATCCTCATCACTTAAAATTTCACTTGTATACATTTCCCCAGTAGAATTATCTACATATGATATACCAACACCAAAGTTATCAAAATAAATTGAAACAAGAAAATTGTTCGATTTTTCATCCAACATACTTGAATCTGTTATTGTACCAGGAGTTATAATTCTAACAACATCTCTCTTAACAATGCCTTTAGCTAAAGCTGGATCCTCTAATTGATCTGCAATAGCTACTTTATAACCCCTATCGACTAATTTAGAAATATAGGAATCCGCTACATGATGTGGTACGCCACACATAGGAGCTTTTTCGTCCAATCCACAATCCCTCTGTGTGAGGGTTATTTCCAGTTCTTTTGAAGCTATTTTTGCATCCTCAAAGAACATTTCGTAGAAGTCTCCCAGTCTAAAAAATAATAAGGAGTCCTTATGTCTTTCCTTAATATCCATGTATTGTTGCATCATTGGTGTTAAGTTTTTCATTCTTTCCTCCATTTAAACTACAATACCTTCCATTGTAAAAGTTTTAACCCTTTCAATCTTTACTTTTATAATAGATCCTATCAGGTCTTTCGTGCCTGGAAAATGAACTAATTTTCCATTCCT
>JAAYNS010000021.1 GCA_012520755.1 Tissierellia bacterium | reverse complement strand
TAATGAAATTTTATAAGGGAAATTTTAGATTGATTTTAGATGAATTAGTATATCATCTACAGAAAGCAAAAAAATATAACAAAGCTACTGATATAATAACCAATGAAGCGGAAAAACTAGGTTATAGAGACATATCCAATACCATTAAGCTATGGGAAATGGCTTACAATATTAATGACTATATCCCAAATAACAGTAGATTAAGGATATTAGATAACCTTACAAACTTCTATCAAATAAAAGGAAATATTGAAGAAACAGATTTCTATTTAGAAAAGCTTTTAAAAGAAACAGAGTGTGGTAAAAATCTTGAATACTATATTAAAGCTAAGGAATATCAAAGCGAGGCATTATTTAATAATAATAGAATAGATGAACTATATAAGGAAGTAGAAGAATTAGAGCATACTAGTAATACATACGATTATCAAGAAGGAAAAATATTTGCTCATGTTATCAGGGCCAAGTTATTAATAAGAGATTTAGAAATTGATACTGCAATAGAGAATATTAATAAAGCACTATACTTGTGTGACAAATATGGTATAGATAGGAATTTGGCTCAACTCTATAATTTATATGGTTTAGCTAATTATTTTATTGGCAATAAAGAACTTGCATTAGACTTTTTTAAAAAAAGTATCTCTTATTGTCAGAAAGGCAATAAAGCATACGTAATGGTAATACCAATTAATAATATTGCTAATGTTTATGCTGATTCCTATGGAGACTTGGAAAAATCTTTAGAATATCAATCAGAATGCCTTGAAATTTCAATGAAATATGGTTTTCAACATTTTACGAAAAGAATACTGAATAATATTGGAGAGAATTATATTGAGTTGCTAGATTATGACAAAGCATTAGAACATATTGAGGAATCGAGGATAATAGCAGATAAAACCAATGATATTAACCTAGCTTTCTTGTCAAGTATAAATCTAGGCTATGTTTATTTTGCTATTAATCAATTTAGTAAAGCATATAGAGTGTTTACCTTCTTAGAGAAAATAAATTTTACAAACTCAATATCAGATACAGAGATAAAACATCAATATTATAATTTTTTAGGCGAATTCTACTATAGATTTGGTAAATTAGATCTAGCTCAAAAATATTCAAAAATTGCTAGGGATTTCTTTAAAGAATATAACATTAAGGATTACTTGAAAGCTGAAACAAGGCTAATATATGTGAAGTATCAGTTGAATGTAGATGTTGATAAAGAAGATATCAATTGTATTATAGACCAATTTAATAAAACAAAAATGATTCACGGAAGATCATCTTTTATCTTAACTATGTCTAAATTGGCTTTAATTAATGGAGATAAAGATTTATTAAATATGATGATGGGTTTGTACGATGATTTTGATTATGACAATAAGTCTGATTTGTTAGATTATAATTATAAAATAATAAAACTTTTATTGAATACTAGTGAGGAGACTCTAAATAAAGCTGATGAAATTTTAAACCGTAATATCTATTCTGAATTATTAAAAGCTGAGATAGATTATAGAATTTACCTTGGTTTACAATATATTAATATGGGAAGTTACTCTAAAGCATTAAGACAATTCTTAGAAGCTATAGAGGGTTTGCATAAGATTGTCCGAAATCTTCCAGATAATGATTTAAAAGATAGTTTGCTATTATCAAAAAATCCTGATTTTATTAATGAACAGATTATTTTCATACTGGAAAAAGGTTTTAAGAAAGATGTTAGTAAAGTTCTCAATAAAAATACTAGTATTAAAGAGTTTAATAGATATTTTGATATAGCTAAAGTGATTGATAGTCTATCAAAAAGAGAGTATTATGATATATTATATTATCATGATAGCAATGCTAATATAATGAGTATTACAGATTTATTGTCCAGTATTAGTGATAACTCTAAAGAAAATCTAAAATTAATCCTTAATTATGCAGCAAGGGAAACTATTGCTAAACGTGGTATGATAATAAAAATTGATGAAGAAACAGAATCATTCAAACCATTAGTATCGTTAAATAGTGATGATAAAATTCCAGATGAAATAATACTTTTAAATTCCTTAAAAGGCAAGGAATCATTTCTTTATAACAAAAATATTAAGGACTATAACAAATTAAAATTTGGCAATATGTTTTCGAATGACATTACAGCTGCAGTATGTTTGCCTATACGTGTTTCAGATAATCTTAGTTATGAAAAGGTAGAAAGAAGAAAAACTGGACTTGATAAAGATTACAAGTTAGTTGGATATCTATATTTAGAAACAGACAGAATCATCAATAGATTTGATATGGATAGTTATACAATAATAAGTAGTTTAACCAGCTTAATATATTTAAATATAGAGAATGATAAATTAAAAAGAATTTCAACTACTGATAAGGTTACTGGAACATACACGAGAAAATATTTTGAAGAGAAGCTTGACAAAATACTAGAATTTTATAAGGAAAATGATAGTTCTTTTAGTTTACTGATGATAGACATAGATAGATTTAAAATAATAAATGATACTTATGGACATCTAAAAGGGGATGAGGTATTATTCACTATTGGGAAAACACTATTAAATAGTGTAAGGGAGTCAGATTTTGTAGGTAGATATGGTGGTGAGGAGTATCTAGTATTGTTAAACCACACTAACATAGAAGAAGGATTAAAAATAGCAAGTAAAATTAGACAAAATATCGAAGGAATTAAATTCCCTGGAATAGAAAGAACAATTACAATAAGTATAGGGATGTCACAATATCCAATTCATAGCGAAGATAAGAATGATTTAATCTACAAAGCTGACCAGGCATTATATTATGCTAAAGAAGTCTTAGGAAGAAATCGAATTTCCCTATGGAATTCTTGTATGGATAATGCTTCTAATAAAGCTGATAAACTAACTGGCCTAATAACAGGAGATTCTATAAGAGACAATCAAAACATATTAGCTATAGCAGAAATATCTTATATGAATGTAGAAGATAGACCATTTGAAGAAAAAACATTTGATTTTTTGGGTAGGCTTAATGAGATAGTTGGTGGGGAAACTGCCTCTCTGATTACCTATGATGATAATAAGCCTGTAAAAAAGATTACTCGGATAAGAAAAGATACTGCATGGGCTAATAATGATTTTATCAATTATAAACTAATAAATAAAGTAATTCAGACTAGGGTTGGAGAATCCTTTATTGATTGGGAGAATGTTGAAATTGACGAAAACAATATGGAAGATCCTAATTGGCAAGCGGTTTTGATTGTTCCAATTATTAAGGATAGGCATTTGAAAGCAGTAGTATATATAACTGCACCATTAAAGGAAAAGGAATTTGACTCAATGGATCTAAACATTAGTATATTATTATCAAACATATTTGTTGGAAGTATTAAATAAGGAGGGTTCATATATGTCAGCAACAATTAAAGATGTAGCCAAGTTAGCAGAAGTATCTATATCAACTGTATCTAGGGTAATAAACGACTCTAAACCTGTAAGTCCAGAAGCTAGAAGGAAAGTATTAAAGGCCATAGATGAATTAGGTTATAAACCTAATGAAATTGCAAGGAGCCTTGTTACTAAGAAATCTAATCTTATTGGAATAATAGTTGATGATATAGGCAATTCATATGTAGCGCAAATTGTTAGGGGAATTGAAGAAATAGGTAGAATGTATAAATACGACATAGTACTTTGTAGCAGTTATGGTAGTGAGGAAGCAGAAATTAGATTTATCCAATTATTGATGCAAAAGCAAGTTGAGGGAATTATTATAGCCTCAGAAATAGAAACTACAAAAATTGCAGAGAGTATTAACAAATACAAAGTTCCATTTGTATATCTTAATAGATTGTACAATATTTCTAAAACACCAACTGTTACAATTGATAATGAAGTTGCATCGAGAAAGATGGTTGACTATTTATATGAGTTGGGGCATAAGAATGTGCTTTATGTTACTTGGAACAAAAATATAGAATTAACTATTGAAAAGTCTAAAATACAAGGATATACTGACGGGATACTAAATAGAGGAGGATTACCAATAGTATGTGGTGTTGGTGGATACAAAATTGAAGATGGATACAATAACGGAGAAAAAATTTTAGAAGCTATTGAAAAAAACAATGTTACTGCAGTTTTTTGTTGTCAGGATGAAATAGCAATAGGTTTAATTAATTATCTATATGATAAGGGGATAAAGGTACCAGAAGATGTATCAGTGGTTGGCTATGGCGATATATCTTTAGCATCAATATATAGACCAAAATTAACTACTATAAAAGAACCTTATTATGATTTCGGAGCAGTAGCTATGAGAAGAATCTTAAAAGAAATAAATGGTGAAATACCTGATAAACGAACTTTAAAGTTACCTGTTCAATTAATTAAGAGAGAAAGTGTAAAAGATATTAACTAAGCTAGATATAAGAAGGGATGATTGTTACTTTGTTTAATGTTAAGATAATGTTGGTTGATGATCATACCCTCATAAGAAAAGGGCTGAAGCTGATAATTGAGGAAGTAAAGGAATTCAAAGTAGTTGGCGAATCAAGTGATGGAGAAGATGCTATAAGAAAAGCTAGGCTTATTAATCCAGACATAGTTATAATGGATATAAATATGCCAAAGCTAAATGGACTAGAAGCACTTAAAAGAATGAAAGAACTTGGAATCCAAAGTAAATTTATTATACTTACAGCTTATCCAGAGAGAGCAAATATTATAACGGCAACAAAGATTGGTGCGAAAGGGTATTTGCTAAAAGATACTAATCCTGCAAATTTGATTAAAGCAATAAGAGAAGTCTATACAGGTAGAAGCTATATAGATAGTTCAGCTGCTAGCATACTTTCAAATAGCACAAATAAAACAGAAGAAAGCAGCGAGATGGGAAAGATAAAGTTGCTATCCAAACGAGAATATGAAGTATTAGTCCTATTATCAGAAGGTTTTAACAACAAAAGCATCGGCGAAAAGCTATTTATTAGTGAAAAAACTGTAAAGAATCATATTACACAAATATATAAGAAATTAGAAGTTAAAGATAGGGTACAAGCTACCATATTTGCATATGATAATATTTTTAGATAAGGGTTCATCTATTATACTAATGAACCCTTCTTTTCATAAAAATCTAATGAATAGATAGATAGACTATGAGGAAGGATAAGTAAAAAGCTAATTTTATCTTAAAAATTTAATGGATTATAAAGAAACATATTGACATTTTAAGAAATTCCGTGTATATTATAAAAAGTAATCTAAAAAGTTAAAAACTATATAAAGTAATTTTTTATAAAAGTGTTGACAAATAATTTTAGATTTGCTATACTAAATGAGTCGCCTTAATGAGCGACACAGCTCACAAAGTGAGCAATGAACCTAGATAATTAAATAGTGTGAGATACTTTG
>JAAYNS010000145.1 GCA_012520755.1 Tissierellia bacterium | reverse complement strand
TAATGCTATAAAAGATGCAGTTAACAACGCTTTAGAAAGCGCAAAATAATTTAAAGGTAAAAAATAATCGTCTCCAATATGTGATATGATACTTCCAAAGTAGACAGTCTAATTAATTAAAAATTAGATTATCTACTTGGAGGTATTTTTTTATGGGAAGAAAACCAAAGTATAGTAAAGAAGTAAAAATTAAAGCTTGCAAAGATTATGAGGAAGGTCATATTAGTTTTAAAGGAATTGCAGATAAGATTGGAACTACCAAGGAAGCCGTGCGTCGGTGGTATCTAACATATAAAGAGCATGGACCTAGTGCATTTGAGACTTCAACTACAAACAAATCATATAGTAAGAAGTTTAAGCTGTCAGTAGTAGAAGAATATACCTCAGGTAAATATTCAATGCCAGGCTTAGCAGCTAAATATAATATTACTTATTCTGTTGTAAGAGGTTGGATTAATAAATGGTATAATGGTATAGAAATAAAAGATTATGATCCTAAAGGGGATGTCTATACCATGAAATCTAGAAAAACTACATTTGAAGATAGATTAGAAATAGTACAATGGGTTATTGAAAACAATATGAGTTACAAAGATGCAGCTGATAAGTATTCAATTACTTATGCACTCGTATACAAATGGACAAGGGCATATATAGACAAGGGACCAGAATCACTAAAATATCAAAAACGTGGACCAAAACCAAAGTCTGAAATTGATGAAAGTAATTTAACTGAAGTTGAAAAACTAAAACTTGAACTTGAAAAAGAAAAGGCATTGAGAAAAAGAAGAGAATTTGAACTTGAAATTCTTAAAAAAAAAGAGGAATTCGAAAGGCAACTTCGATCTCGAAAGTAAGACAGGAGGCAGAATACAAAACAGTAGATTTTTTTAAAGATAAAGGCTATGCAGTAACTAAAATATGTGAAGTTCTAAATATTTCAAGAAGTGCATACTACAAACATAAAAATCGTGTTAAACCTGAAAAAGAAAAGCAAGATGAATTGCTATGTTCACTAATTAATGAATATCATTCAACTTTTGATGGGATTTTAGGGTATAGAAGGATGGCCATGTTCATTAATAAACTAAATCATAAATCATTTTCAGAAGGATATATACATAGACTTATGAAGGTTTTAGGTATTACAGCCAGAATTAGAAGAAAGAAAGTTAATCGTAAGAGAACAAAACCAGAATATACAAAAGAAAATATTTTATCAAGGGATTTTACTGCTAAGGCTCCTAATGAGAAATGGCTTACAGATGTAACTGAATTCTCAATTCCTGGGGATAGTAGAAAGCTTTATTTAAGCCCAATTATGGATCTTTATGATAATAGTATTATTGAATATAACCTTTCCTTTAAGAACAATAATCATCTTGTATTTAGTATGTTTGATAAAGCAATACAAAAATATCCTGATGCAAAGCCAATATTTCACAGCGATAGAGGATTTCAATATACAGGGAATGTCTTTAAATGTAAGATTGAAGAAGCTGGAATGACTCAAAGTATGTCTAGAGTCGGTAAATGTATTGATAATGGACCTATGGAAGGATTTTTTGGTACTTTAAAAACTGAAATGTTTTACGGAAAAAAGTTTAAAACACTTGAAGAATTAAGAGGAAAAATAGTTGAATACATTAAATTTTACAACGAGAAAAGATTTCAAAAAAGACTAAGATGCATGGCTCCTTTAGAATATCGAAACCATGCATCCAAATGTGCATAACATTTTAATTTAATTACCTGTCTACTTGACAAAGGTCAGTTCAATGTGAAGCTACCGATTTTATTTGATTTAGTCTTTACTAAATTAGAAAAGCGTGGTATATTTAATTAAGTAAACACTAAATCAAATATGATGAAAGAAGGTTATAAGATGGATAAGATTCTTGTACT
>JAAYNS010000144.1 GCA_012520755.1 Tissierellia bacterium | reverse complement strand
TTGATAAGAACTCAAATAGTATAAATGACTTAGCTAATTCCCTTGAAAATGTGTACAGCGCAATTCTCGAGGCAAATGAACTAGCTGGTGATACTGAAGGCTTAGGTAATAAGGGATTAGGAGAGGTGGAAATCCTTATTGATAGAACAGAAAAAACCAGCAGTGAATCTGATAATCTTAGCAATATAATAAATGATGTTAAGGAATCATCCAATGAAATAAATTCTATTACTGAGGCAATTACTCAAATAGCTGAACAGACCAATCTATTAGCTTTAAATGCTGCCATTGAAGCTGCTAGGGCTGGAGAAGCAGGTAGAGGATTTTCAGTTGTAGCAGAAGAGATTAGAAAGTTGGCAGAAGAATCATCTGAGGCTACTAATCATATAAGCGATTTAATTCTGAAAATGAATAAGAGAACTGATGATGCTGTAGAAGCAATGAAAATATCAAAAGAGGCTGTAGATGAACAAATTGTGTCAGTAGATTCGACTAAGAAGATATTTGATGAAATTATTAACAATGTAAATGAATTAGATGATAAGATATTGCAGATTAAAAATACTACTGCTGGAATTGATTCTAATAAGAATAGTATTGTTGAGAGTACTCAAAATATTTCCGCAGTGTCAGAGGAAATCAGCGCTAGTACCCAGGAAGTATCGGCTTCAACAGAGGAAGTCACAGCTATTACCCATACATTTGTTGAGCACTCTGAAAACCTTAAGAGGCTATCAGAAGAGTTGATAAAATTAGTTAATATTTTTAGGGTCTAGGGCGGGACAAGATAAAAAGCTTTGGATTATCCTATCTAGGATTTTCCAAGGCTTTTTTAATTACCCTTTCATAAAAATACTCCTTGAAAAGTCTTGCAAATTAAATTAGAATGTAAAGATATATACTTATAAATGAAGTATAAGAATAGAGGAAGGTGATTTCATGTATGGTATAAATGATACTTTGCTTAAATATGAAAGAAATGATTATGCTGAGCATTTGTCAGAATTTAATTTCAAGATAGATGTTTCTCTTGGGACTAATCCATATGGACCATGGCCAGGATTAAATGATTATATTATTGATCTTAATCATATTGATGCCTATCCACATGGGGATGAGGAATTACTAGAGGAAATATGTAAACATTTCGCCTCCGTCACAAAATTGGAAAGTGATATGATAGCTTTATCATGCGGTTCCATAGGAGCTATGCTTACATTAAATAGAATGTTTTTAAAACCAGGAAAGACAATATTGGGAGTTGCTCCACAATTTACAGCAGTTATTGATGACTTCAATATGTATGGGGCTAATTATCAACCAGTATATCTAAGAAAAGAAGATAAGTTCAAATTTTCTCTTGAAGATTTTCTGGCTGATTTAGATAATCTTGATGAAGCATACATATATATTGATAATCCTAATAATCCAACAGGACAGGTTATTCCAAAGAGTGATCTTGAGCAAATTGTGGCAGAAGCTGAAAAAAGAAATAGTTTTGTGATTATTGATGAGGCTTATGGGGATTATATGGATCTTGAAGAGTCTTCTGTAGATTTACTAGAGAGATACGATAATTTAATAGTAGTAAGAACCTTTTCTAAAGGTTTAGGGGCTGCTGGTATTAGATTAGGCTATGTAGTAGGAAAGAAAGATTTTATTTCAGTATTTAA
>JAAYNS010000143.1 GCA_012520755.1 Tissierellia bacterium | reverse complement strand
TATCTAATTACTTATATTTTTCAAATGCTCTTACTCCCATTGCTAGAGCTTGTTCTCTAGTGGTATTAGCATATCCTGATGCTATTTGTGCAGAAGTTACTGCCTTAGGCATAAAGTTACCGTCAGTTCCTTTAATTATTCCAGTTTTGCTCATATAATTAACATGTTCCAAGGCCCAAGTTGAGATGTTGTTTTCATCGTTAAATTTAGGAGCACCATCAGTAGAAAAATCTGCAGTTGGAACCATTATTCTTATGGCACGACTTAGCATAGTTGCTACTTGCTCACGATTGATAAGTTTATTAGGTTCGAAAGTAGTATCAGAGGTTCCAGTTGTAATACCTACTTGATAGGCTTTTAGAATTTCTGGGTTTTTTGTATCTGTAAATGGATTAGAGACTTTAACATCCGGTGTGAATCCAGTTGTTTTCTCATACAATTTTATTACAACTTCAGCAAATTCCTCCCTAGTAATAGCTTTTGTCATATCTGCTCCTCTAAGGGAAGTAGGAATCAATCCATAATCCATAGCCTTTTCAAGCTCAGGTTTAGCCCAACTTGAAGCATTACTATAAGCTTCAACCTTAGTTGATGCTATATTAGAGAAGTTAGAGTAGATTGAATTACCGGTGCTAGGTTCACCTTCAAACAGGACTCTAAAATAATAAGTGTTTTCTTCTATAATAACTTTATCAACATAATTCTTTTCAACAGGATCCAAGCTATCAGATGATACTAGTAGTTTGCTAGCAGCTATAGCCATAGAATCAAACTCTGTCTCAGATGCCCATTTCCCATTTCCAACTTTAAAATCAATTCTGTGAAATACTGGTATATGTTTACTTGATTCAGTAACGGATTGTGGGATTGACCAATCTAGATAAAAGTATGGTTTATTATTAATATCTTTTTTTACCTCTACCCTTAAGTCTGTAGGGGGATCAAGTTTATTTATTTCATAGGCATTTGCATTTTTACCTATAGCAAACACATCTGAATATGGTGAATATACAGTTGTGAATTCATTAGAGTCAGATTCAAGAGCATACCTCATCCTAAAGTAGTATGTATTGTTTTCTAGATCGAAATTATCCGAAGGACCTTTACTTGAATCTAAATGCCATATAACAAAGAAGTTTTCTGAGTTCCCTTTTTCATCTATTTGAATGCTTGGCATATACATATAAAAATAACCATGTATATCATCATTAAAACTAGGGTCATTTGGTGATGGGCATACATTCCAATTACCATCATTTAGTTTCCAATCAAAGATATAATATAAATCTGCATATTGTTCATAATTTGAAGCATTTACATCATTACTAGCTTGAATTATTGAGGTGGGATTTGTCCAACGTGCTCTTAGTATCCCGTCATCATCTCTAACAGTTAGGTTTATAGGCTTTTCAAGTGATTTTGGGATCGGTTTTTATGCATATACAAATGTTCCTAAAAGCAATAATAATACAAGTACTAAAGCTAGTGTTTTCCTAAACATTATATTACCTCCAAATATTTTCTATTCACCTTTGAGAAAGTTGATTGTAGCAATTTCACTATCTGACCAATCAAACATTATATAATCCCCTTTTTCATTGCTGGCTTCATAAGTTAAATAGCTAGCAGATTGGGATTCAGATGGGGCCTCAATAAAACCAATATCCTTTATTTTATTTACATAATCCAAGGCCATATCCTTTGTTACATATTCGATATAAACAAATTTGTCTTGTGGGCTACTAGTACTGACTTGAGTAATTTTTCCTTCAAGTTCTGGAAGTTCATTAAAGAAATCCTTTGGCCATGGAACATCATCAGTCATATCAACATCTTCAGTTGCAGAGGACCCTTGTGAATAATCACTATCATAAGGATTATCAAGGAACATAAATGGATCTAGACCCTATTGTAAACAAAATCAATATGACACAAGAGAAGTCTTACGTTGAACAGGCTATTAAATATATAGAAACTCTCAAAAATTCATAGACCCATAAACTACAAATCAATTTCAAGTAATATTGGTGTGTGGTCTTGTCTTGGACCTGAATCAATCATTTCAGATTTAATAATTTTACCTGCAATGCGAT
>JAAYNS010000142.1 GCA_012520755.1 Tissierellia bacterium | reverse complement strand
TGAGGTTCATATTCTTCCATCTCTTCAATTGTGCAATTATGTTTTTCTAAATCTTCAACAGTAGCAAAGCGTTGTACCCTTTGAGCTACTAAATCACCATAAGGCATTGGGTGTCTAACTGCAATAACCTTAAGTCCCTTTTCCATCAATAGCTCAATAATCTTACGTGATGTTTGGCTTTTTCCAGAACCTGTTCTTACAGCACAAACGGAAATTACCGGCTTTGTACTTTTTAAGGAAGTAGACTTAGGCCCTAGAAGAGTAAAATCTGCACCAGCAGCATTTACAATAGCAGAAATAGCCATTACCCCATCATATCTCACATCACTGTAGGCAAAAACACATTCGTCTACATCAAGTTCTTTAATTAGTTCAGGCAATTTATCCTGTGAGTAAATTGGAATTCCTTCCGGATACAAAGTCCCAGCTAATTCTGAAGGATACTTCCTATCGTCTATATCTGGTATTTGTGCTGCGGTAAAAGCCACTACATTGTATAGTTCATTGTCACGATAATATGTGTTGAAATTATGAAAGTCACGCCCAGCTGCACCTATAATAATTACCTTTCTCTTATCCATCCTAATTCTCCTTTTAATATAAATTATCTTTTTAATATTTTACAGCTAAAGAAATAAAATTGCAATAAGGGCAAAGAACAGATATACTGTCCTTTGCCCCTAGTCCCAAAACCATATAAGACTTAGCTTAGCTGAAAATTTAATTACTTACAAATTACTTGTTTTTAAATTCATCTAAAACATATTGAGATATATTAAATGAGTGGTCCGATATTCTCTCTAAATTACTCAAACCATCTAAAAATGTTATGCCCACAGATGTAATACACATATCCTTACTCAATCTACCAATATGATTATCCCGGTTTTGCTTTTCTAATCTATCTACCTCTTCTTCAAGAGCTTGAACCTTGATAGCAGAGTCAAAATCCATATCTCTAAAGGCAATCATAGCATATTTAAAAGCTTCTTTAGATTTACTAAACATCAATTTTAACTCTTCAGATGCTTCCTCGCTGAATCTAAGACCACTTTCTTGATTAGACTTGGATAATTCCGCAAGATTTTCAATATGGTCTCCAATTCTCTCTATGTCATTAACAGCGTAAAACAAATTGTCAATATGATGGTGTTGTGAATCAGATAAAGAGGCCTTTGAAAGATTAACCAAATAATCAGTAATCTCTCTTTCGATTCTATTTATCAACTGCTCTTTTTCAAATATCTCATCCATCTTATCATAGGCTTCATCTACAAATAAAAGTTCGACATCATTTAGATTTTCTAGAACAATATCTCCCATCCTTGCAACTTCTTTATTTACCTGACCAATTGCAATAGAAGGAGTTTCTATTATTCTATAATCTAAATATTGTGATGCATATTTAACTTCATCGTCTTCACCAGTAACTAGTTTCTCAGCTATTTTTACTAATAAACTAGCAAATGGTAACTGTATTATAACATTAATTAAATTAAAAAATGTATGAGCATTAGCAATCTGTCTTTGAATATCATTTGGTGAAATTTTAAGCACTAAAGCTTGTATTGGCAATCTTAATACAGTCATAAAAAGAATAGTACCTATTAAATTAAATAAAAAGTGCAAAACCGCAGCTCTTTTTGCAGTTTTATTTGCTCCAATACTGGATATCAATCCTGTAGTAGTTGTACCAATATTATCACCAAAAAGAATCGGAAAGGCTATATTAATATTAATTAAGCCTTGCCCTGCTAAGGCCTGTAATACCCCTATGGATGCACTACTACTTTGAATTAATGTTGTCATTCCAAGACCTACAAGCATACCTAATACCGGATTATTTAAACTAATCATAATATCCTTAAAAGCCTGTAGTTCGGCTAAAGGTTTTAAGCCACTGCCCATCATATCCATACCAATAAACAAAATTCCAAATCCTACAAGAATTTCAGCAGTATGTTTTAACCTCTTTTTCTTTGCAGTGAGCCACATAGCCACCCCTATACCAACAGCCAGTGGTGCATAATCAGTTAAGTTAAAGGCAATTAACTGTGCTGTCATGGTGGTACCTATATTAGCCCCCATGATAACACCCGCTGCTTGACCTAAAGACATAAGCCCTGCATTAACAAAACCAATTACCATTACTGTTGTAGCACTACTACTTTGGATAACAGC
>JAAYNS010000141.1 GCA_012520755.1 Tissierellia bacterium | reverse complement strand
TTTCGCATTTCTTATATATGAGTCTGCACCAATTTCCTTATCATAAATACATATTCCAATATTTATAGTTAGGTTTATAGCAAAGTTATCAACTTTAAAAGAATTCTTAAATAAGTTGATTAATCCCTCTGCAATCTTATCATAGTCTCCCTTTGTTTTTCGCCCTTGAACAATAAGTGCAAAATGATTATCTGAATAACGGCTTAAAAACATGCCTTCTCCTAAGAATGACCTTACTTTAGATACAACCTCAATTAGGGCTTTTTCACTTGCTTCAAATCCAAGTGAATAATTAATGTAATCTAGCCCTTCTATATCTAGCATCATTAATGCAAATCTTGTATTATTTTCCTTTACATGTTTGTATAAAGAACTTATTTTTTCCTTAAAACAATGTCTGTTAGGAAGTCCAGTTAATTCATCGTATTTTGCTAGGCGCTCTAATTTTTTATTTGCCTCTTGTGCAGCACTTTTAACAATAAATAGCTTTTCATTCTTCTTTTCCAGTTCCTGTTGTAGTAATTCTTCTTTTGTTATGTCTTGAATAGAACCTATTATTCCAACTATTTTATTGTTTTTATCATATAAAGGATCACCCTTAGCAAGTACATATTTATTTGTCTTGTTTCTTTGAGGTATACGATATTTAATACTATAGGATTTGCCCATTAGACAATTTTCTGTTGCTTCGATTATCATTAATTGATCATCAGGGTGAGCTGATTTAATATAACTTTCTATATTATTATTATTTTTTGATTCATCATATATAGACAATGCTACTTCTGAGGCTATTACTTCATTCTTTATAGCATCATATCTAAAGCTTCCTACTCCAGATATTCTTTGAGCATAATTCAATTGATCTCCAATTTTTTTGAGATTATCCTGATATAATCTCGTTTCAGTAATATCCTCAACAATACCTATAAGTTTAATTGGCTTTCTATTTTCACCATATAATATTTTAGATCTTTCATGGATGTACTTTTCTTCACCATTTTTGGTAATAATTTTGTATTCTACATCAAACTCTCTACATTCTTTTATATATTCACATATTTTTTTATAAGTATCTATATACTCAGGATGCATAAAGTCAAGATAGTTTTCTAGCTTATAATCAAATTCTTCAAACTTACAACCTAATATACTAAATATCTCTATAGTGTAGAAATATTCATCTTTTTGGATATCATAGGTCCAACTAGATGTCTTAGCAATCTCCTGAGCATGTATGATATTCTCCTTTAATTGATCATACATACCCTTTATCTCATCCTCATAATATATCTTATCTTTCTTTTTTTCTTTCTTTTTTGTGTTAAAAAAACCTTGCCCTTAATGAGGCCATAAAAAATCCTCCCTACTACATTTGACTCAATTTACAACAGAAGAAATATTAACTTTGTATTTGATTTTTCTCAGTTAATTATATGTACGGACAATCAAATCGTTTATCATATGCATTATTTTCTCTAAGTTGTCGATCCCAAAAATAGTTGATTAGTCCCATTTTGTTAAAAATCTTATATAGGATTACAGTCCCTTTTCTCAAGCGAATTGGCTTGGCTAATTGTTGAATGTTTATCGGGTTAAATGCGCCTCCATCGACCAGGTTAACAATGGTATCAACCATTGGCTTAATCATTTTTTCTTGGCCAATAGTTGGTCTCTGCTGTAATCCTTCTACCCCACCCTTAATAGCTGTACCAATATAGGTTCTTCTTAATCTAAGAGCCAGTTGTTCAAAATATGCCCTTAGATAGTGGGATTGGCTACTTTCTGGAAACCCTGATTGCACGAAAAAACTGATACTTCCTTGGGAAGCCTTTAGGCTTTCAATAAATTTCATGACATGGGATGGCATTGCATGAACATAAAGGGGCATGAAAAACATAACATCTGTATCACTTTCAAAAGTATCTGCCCACATCTCCCATTTATCTATCTCCTTCAAATCACGAATTTCAACCCGATTACCTAGTACTTGGGAAACTTTTTTTAGTATAATTGCCGAATTGCTAGCTGTCTTTCTAGGAGATCCATTGTAAATCACTAGTTTATCCATAGGCCCTACTGCTACAATTTCCGTGCCTGTTCTTTTAGCCTTCCTAGCTTGCAGTTGGATTAGTTTCAGATTTTCATCAATACGGTAAGCCTTTGATTTAAATTGATATGCTACACGATACAAATAGTCTTCAATAACTTGCTCTTCCTGATATGTTAAGCCTAGCCTATCGAAGTAATATACCAAGTCTGGATACTTCTTATATCTAGCAACATGGTGACATTCCCCATCAATTATTTCTATATATGGATTGTAATGTGGAATTGTCCTATCAAAAAATGCTTTAGCTTGATGACTAATAAAGCCTTGAGCTGTATCCATTAGTAATATTACTGTATCGCTATTTATGTAATGGCCATAACATTCAGCCATTTCATCCTTCATTACACATCTACCAGGAGTTTTGAGCCAACAGGTCCAACACCCGATACATGCATTAATTGATTGATCGCCTAGTTTTATGATTTTTAATGGCTCATCAAAAAGATTTTGAACAGCTTCATATATTTCACTATCTGCTTTCTCTCTCAAATCAAATAATGTTTTCATTTTTTCCCTTTCAACAAAATAAAAGTATCGATTATTCAACTCTTCTTCCGATGTATGTAATTTTATACCAGCTAATCTATTAGTAGTATACAATGAAAGAGTATTTATTTCAAACCATATTTGTCACTAAATAAATCGGCATAAATAAATAGTCTTAACCTTATTCTAGATCTTTTGGGTTAAATTTGAAATAAGAAAGTTATAGTCTAAAATCAAAGAATACAGTTGAACAAAAGGATATTTCGATCAATATCCATGGTCAACATGTTGCCATTTACCGCCATTTGTTCTAACCAAAATCCACATCCACTTGTCGTATGTGCTATTTGGATTTAAAGAACCGTCTCCACCTGATGAGTCTACATCAAAAGAAGACAATAAAACTATAACTTCATCTGCATCATTTCGATCTGCCCAATCTTGATAATCCTTGGAAGTCTCGTCACCAGCATAATAGATTTCTTTTAATGTACATCCCTTCCAAGCTTTATCAAACTCATTTTTGATAGTTTCAATAGCGGAACTAATATCATCAGGTGTATATATCTCTGATTCTACATCTAGCACATTGACATTCTTAACATTCCCACCGCATGCGCTCAAGCTAAAAACCGTTACCAGACATACCAAAAAAAAGATTAATCTCTTCACCTTCGTTACCTCTCTTAATTTCATTATTTCATTATTAATTCTTATACGTAGATCGACTTATATTTTCCTTTAATTCTAATGCTCCTGATTTGTTTATTATTACATTAGGGTTAGTATAGTATCTTCTGTTTTCTTTCATCAAGGGGTGAGATACTGCATTTTGAGGGCACCACTGGATACATGCCATACACTGGGCACACTTGCTTCCCCATATAAGGTTTCCATCACTTATAGTAATATTATTAGTAGGGCATAACTTCACACATTGGTAACAGTGCGCGCATTGTTCTTTGGCATAAAAATCAGATCCTATCTCACTAAATAAATTCCTTTGTTTATCAGACTTACTATGAAATATTCTTGCTATTAGATTAGGTTCTATATACCCAGTCTTTTTGTTGTCGAGAATTAAGCCTGCAATTTTGCTTATTTGTGTATCAACTTTTTTGAGGATATATTCTTGATAAGCTCTTGGAAATGCTCCATATTCAAGTATGTAGTTACCGGGCGTTTTGATTTTGTATTCTTGCAAAATAACATCTTTGTCAGATAAGGCTTCTCTTATGTCCTGTAAAGCATATCCCCAAGATCCAGCATAAGTAGCAATTGCAAATACTTGCTGACCCTTTCCCAGGCTTAAGCCTTTTATTGCACTTAAAGCTATTTCTGGAACGTGAACATAGTATACTGGGAAAACAAACCCCACAATATTATACTCTGCAGCCTTATAATCTTTAGCTTTAAGCAGCGGTGCCAGAATTGTGTCCCCTATTTCTTTTTGTATTCCCTTAGCTATTGAGTAAGAATTCCCAGTTCCACTGAAGTAAAAAATAATATTTGACATAATTATACTCTCCTTATAGTTTATAATATGTATATAAAATAAATATTGCCCTCCTTGAACTTCATTGTATGTACACAATCTTACCATTATGATTTAATCGTCTGATTTGGTAAATCTTATCCTATCTTTAGCCATGGGAATACCATTAACTATTATTTCCCATTCACCCCTTACTCATTACTTGACATATAGAAGATTTTCCTAAGCTCATCAAAATATCCGTCAAGTGTTGAAACAATATGGTCATAGTCCAAATGTAGAGCTTCCGAATTTCTAATATCATCCAGTATTTTATTAATAAAACCTATATTAACCCAAAGAATAAACTCTTTACACTTTTCAATATCAAGACCTGGTCTAAATTTAGAAACATCAATCATATTAAATATTTGGAGGTCACATGATGGTTGATCTTTCTTGGCTCTTTCCTGAATTGCTTTGTTGAGTTCATCAGAGTTTGTTAATAGAGAAAGTTTTCTAAACTCAGTAATCCACGGATATTGCTGTATCAACTCTATTTGAAGCAGATATGATTGACGCAGCCTGGCGAAAATATCTTTTTGCGAAAAATCCAGTTTTGCAAAATATTCTTTATTAAGAAGCTCTGTAAAGTAGTCATATACAAAGAGAAAAAGTTCTTGTTTACTGCTTACATAATGAAACATCAGGGCTTTAGAAATCCCAGCATCTTTTGCAATTACATTTGTTGAAGCCTTATCAAATCCCCTTGAAACAAACTCTTTTAACGCCGCATTCAAAATGGCGTCACGTCTTTGATCTTCTAAATCCAATAATTTTGTAGACATATTCAATGCTCCCTTGATAATCATATTTGTCGTTTACCTATTAGATAAATATCTTAGCGTCATTATACGCCTATTTACCTAAAAGGTCAACAGGCGACAAAAAACATCCTTGGAATCTTCATACTCAAATATATATTTTAGCTTATATAACAAGTCCTTTATTAGCTTAACTAATAAATCCTGCTAAGACATAATTCTTTTAGCAGGATTTATTTGTTACATAAACTAACTAATTGTTTATGTTATTTGATATTGTCTTATTTGGGTTTAACTGCCTTTAATTCAATATACCCACGCTCACCACGAGGTTCAAGCTGTATACGAGGATTTGATTCATCCCACTCATATCCAATTATAGTTGGATCGTATTTCTCCATAGAT
>JAAYNS010000020.1 GCA_012520755.1 Tissierellia bacterium | reverse complement strand
ATGATAGAAGAAATAGATGCACAAAGATTATCTGTTTTAGCCCAATATAATGAAGCAAAAAAGCCAGTAGATAATGAAGTCATAGAGAAGTTAAATATTGAAATTAGAAATATCGAACAGAGGATTCAAGCAGCAGAGAAAGAATTAAATGACAAGGAAGTTCTATTAGAGGCAGGGGCTGTTAGCAGGGATGAATATGATTTGGCCCTTAGAAATTTAGACTTTGAAAAGGGAAATCTTGAAAAGGCAAGGCTTGATTTAGACCAGTATCAGAAACCAGTTTCATCAAATATTCTAGCCCAATATGAAGCACAATTAAAACAACTGGATATTCAGAAACAAGGCCTAATGGATTCTAGCAAAGATTTTACAATCAGCTCAAGTATAGATGGTACTATTTTATTTAAAAATCTTGATGAGGGAAGTTACTTGCAGCCAGGAATGCATATTTTAGAGATTGGTAATACAGATGAAATGTACATAGAAGCTGACATACTTGTAGGAGATATTGTAAAATTTGAAGAAGGTTCTGAAGTTGTTATTTCTAGTGATGATTTAGCTTTAGCTAATATTAAGGGGCAGGTTGAAAAAATTCATCCAAGGGCCTTTAGTAAAATATCTGATTTAGGAATTGAACAAAAGAGGATTAAAGTAGAAATAGGTATAGATGAAATAGGTGTAGCTATTAAACCAGGATATGAATTAGATGTAAAGATAATAACGGACAAAAGTGAAAATACACTTATAGTACCAGAGAAGGCAGTATTCGACATGGCAGGAAAAGATTATGTATTTAAAGTAGTCAATGAGAAGGCTCTTTTGACAGAAGTAGAAACTGGTATTGAAAGCCAGAAACAGATTGAAATACTTAAGGGTTTAGGAGAAGGGGAAGTGGTCATATTATCACCAGATAATGACATTGAAGATGGAATAAAGGTAAAGACCAATAAGTAGTCTGACACCAAAAACGGAACTTGAATAAATATTAGGTCGAATGAAGGACCAAGCAAAAAGAACCGTCCCCCTTGCTTGGTCTTTATTCTTTTTTTGTTTTTATTATGAATATAAAGTACCAATATTTCACCACAATTACAGCTATAATGAACAATTTCACATAAATATTGTCTAGTTTTATTAATGGGAAGGCTAGCATTGTATCAGAAATAAACATTAGTTTTGCTTTTCTTTTAAAGGTCATAGACCTATCTCTTACAAAGTCTTCAGCATAATCCTTATAGACTTTTGTAGCCTTTAGCCAATTATGAAATTTGTCAGATCCTCTTACGAAACAATAAGAAGCTAGTATTAGAAAGGGTGTTGTCGGAAGAACGGGTACAAGTACTCCAATCATACCTATTCCTGTAAAGATGAGTCCTAGTAGTATAAATAGTATATTAATTAATTTCATATGTCCTCCTTGAAAACAAAAGAATCCATTTACTTATACCCATAAATCTAATAATTATTTAAAATTAAAGGACATGAGACTAGGCTCATGTCCTTTTTCATACTATCTATTTCTACGCTTAAAAGCTCTTTTAAAAATCCAATTTTTTAGGATTATAATAAACCCTACCACAAAAGTTCCAATAATTAAAGCAGGTCTATTTTCTTTGAGAACAATCAAATCCATTAGGGACATGACTGTAAAAATAGCACCAATAGCTGTTAAAATGGAAGATTCCCTCTTATCAATTATATCGCTTCTAGTATCATAGATCATCAATAATTGTTCAAGATTTCTCTTAAATATACTAGCTAGATTTTCTATTTGGAAGGCTGATCTTATATTGTCGATAGATTTTTTTGAAGAGGGATAATTCATTTGGACGTCCCAATAATCTATTGTTTTAGAATAATCACTAATTATCACATTGATATTATCTAAGACAGTGCTTGGACTATAATTATCAAGATTCGATAAGAAGCGAATAATTTCATCATTGGCAATATTAATTGCAGATTCTTCAAACAACAATAATTCTATATAAAACAAGGTGATTGATTCTGTAATAATTCTTTCTGTGATTGTTCCTCTTAAAAATTCTGATGTTTGTAATACAATATTTGAATACATGTATACGCTAGCATAGTCATATTGTGCATATCCACATTCATCAGATAGTAGTTCTTTTATTTCTTTATCAACAACTTTTCCTAGCCCTTCACCAGCATTATAATAGGTCTCGCAAAATAATAAAGAAGCAAGGAATTCATCTGGAATGCTAGTCCTATCTCTAGGAATTGTTAAAAAACTCTTGGCAGTTCCCATTTTATAGATATTAAAATTATTAGAAAGATAGGAGTACAGATTTTCAACATTACCATCAGTAATTACACTGATTTGATTTCTTACTACAGAATCTAAAAATTGGGATATTAGAAGTCCACAAGATAAAGAAACTATATGCAGTACTCCCCCATTTGCAATTTTATCAATAGATACTATTAGGCCAACATCAACTGGTTCACATATCTTTTCATTATCTTCAAGACCATTAAAGGCAATAGAATTTTCGCTATAGATTTGTATCTTTATAGAGCCTAAGTAGATCCGCTCTATTCTGTCTTTAAATCCAGTATTGTTGAGATTGTTTATAGGTATTCCAGATTCAAAGTTAGTCCTATGATTTAGAGAATCCAATATCCTGTTGATAAAAAAATTGTCATCTAAACAAGAAGCTTTTAATAAGGCAATATCTTTATATTTGATTGGAATACTTATAAAACAATCAGATATAAAGTCCCATTCATATTTCTTTTCCGACAGAGTTTTTTTAGTATCTTCCCCCAATATTAAATCTCTAGATTTATGATTATTGTTAACATATATTAAATAGTAATTATCACTACCTGCTTCTTTCCATTTTAACTCCGTATAGTAGAGCACATTGATATGACGTTGATATAATAGGAGTTCTTCATAATTGATATCTATTAAATTGGCGGTAGTTTCACTATTCAAGGATTGGATGAAAAAAGGATTATAATCATTGACTACTTGGATATTGTTTAAAGTAATAGATTGACCCTTAATTTCTTTTCCGAAAATCTTTTTAGTATCTATATCACTTGGGACAGCTAGTTTTATAAAGCTTAGATTTACGTCTATAGAATCCTGTTGGGATAAATACCTAATAAATACACATTGAGAATTTTCCTCAAGAATTTCAAAATTTAATTTTTTATATAAAGCCAACGAATCAGGATTTGAAACATCAGAGAAAATGTTATATTGAGGATATGTATCTTGTATCTTTTTCACAAGTAATGTTGCCATGCCTCTCCTTCTATAATTTTCACTGACCCCTATAGCTAGTAAATATAGATATTCTTTACTATCCCCAATATATTTTTTGTATATGGGATCCCATTCATTACTAGGGAAGATATGATTATATTCATGGGGATAGGAATTTAGTAAATGGTTATAATTAAATGCTAAAACGAATGCAATATACTCACCCTTATCTTCAATTCCATAAGCAATTCCATGATTTATACAAATCTCTATACTTTTCTTAAATATATCTCTTAGTTTTGTTTTTCTAGTATTTCTGTCTGAAGACAAGTGGAGATAGAAAGCATCATCAATGAAATTTTCACTGGCTAAATGGGCAATACTTAAAAGATCTTCTTTTGTAATTTTTTTTATTTGCATTGTAAATACCTCAATATATTATTTTTGTGAATATTGGCAGGACAAAATTTTAACCCTATTTATATGGCGTAAATTTGTATCAAGCTTGAACTTATTATATTTTTCTTATTGTAAAAAATCAAGGAAATTTGAATTGATATTGTCTTAATGGTATTAGATCTTGTTTTGTGCTATATTTATGGAGAGGTGGCTTTAAAAAATGTTTGATTCGATATTCATGGGTCAGTATATTATTTTTGCAAGTTGTAGTATAATGGAGTAAACAATTGGGGGTGGATTGTATGTATGTAAAAAATTATATGCTTAAAAAAGAGGATGTATTTATAGCTGATCTTGAAGATAGTTTAGAAAGTGCCCTAAAGGAAATGGGACAAAATGATTTTCTTTCATTGCCTGCTTTTAGTGATGGTGTACTTAAGGGACATATTATGAAGGAGACAATTTATAGGGGCTTTATAGAGGAAGACTATCAAAATTTCCATGAATATTTGCAGAGTAAAAAGGTTAAAGATATTTATGATGGCAAAATTCATATGATCTATGAAGATGATGAAATCGAGAAAGCCTCCTATTTGTTAAGTAAGATTAGAATTCCATTTTTAGCTGTCATTAATTCCAATAATGATTTTGCTGGAATTTTAACTCACCGTGCAATATTTGATGCTTTTTCGTCAGTAATAGGCTTAGAAAAGGGTTATAAAATAGTAGTAGATATGTTGAATAAGCCTGGACAATTAGCTAAATTTACAGAATTATTGACTAAAGAAAATGCTAATATATTAAATATTACTATTATTGGGCATACAGATGATGGCCGTCAAAGAAATATAATTAGAATAGAAACCGAAGATATTGACGATTTATTGAAAAAAATCGCTGATGTGGGTTTTAGAATAGTTTAGATAAAGTAAGGGCTCTATAAATGGAGCCTGTTTTTAGGAGGTATATTATATGGAAGTTCGTAAGGCTATTATACCAGCTGCTGGCCTAGGTACTCGTTTTTTACCAGCAACAAAGGCACAGCCAAAGGAGATGCTGCCTATAGTAGACAAGCCTACACTTCAGTATATTATTGAAGAGGCTGTGGATTCTGGTATAGAAGAAATACTTATTATAACTGGAAGAAATAAAAAGAGTATTGAGGATCATTTTGATAGATCTATTGAATTAGAATTGCAATTAGAAAAGGCTGGGAAAACAGAACAGTTAGAAGAAGTAAGGAAAATATCTGATATGGCAAATATCCACTATATTAGGCAGAAGGAACCTAAAGGATTAGGCCATGCAATTTATTGTGCAAAAAGTTTTATTGGTAATGAACCTTGTGCTGTCCTATTAGGTGATGACATTGTTTATTCAAAAAAACCTTGTTTAAAGCAGATGATTGAAGTATATAATGAATATAAAACGACTATTTTAGGTGTTCAAGAGGTTCCCTCTGAAGATGTGAATAAATATGGAATCGTTGATGGAAGGTTAATTGAAGATAGGGTGTATAAGGTTAGGGGGTTAATTGAGAAACCATCTATAGAAGATGCCCCGTCAAATATGGCCATATTAGGCAGGTACATAATAAATCCAGCTATATTTGAAATACTTGAGCATACAAAGGCTGGTAAGAATGGAGAAATCCAATTGACCGATGCACTATGGACCTTATCACAAAAAGAGGCAATCTATGCCTATGTTTTTGAGGGACAAAGATATGATGTGGGAGATAAGATAGGTTTTTTAAAGGCAACAGTTGATTTTGCTTTGAGAAGTGATGATTTAAAAGAAGGATTTATGGAATACCTTAAAGAAATTACTAAATAGATTTTGATTGAGGGATGATGTGTGTTTTGAGCGGGATAAGGGATTTTTTGAAGGGTATAGTCATTGGAATAGGAGCTGTTGCTCCAGGCGTTAGTGGAGGTGCATTTGCTGTTATCCTTGGAGTCTATAGCAGATTGACAAGTGCAATAGCTGATATTTTTCATGATTCTATAAAAAAGATAAAGGACCTTTTGCCATTAGGCTTGGGTATGATAAGTGGTGTTCTTGTTTTTAGTAGAATTATACAGTATTTATTTATGTATCATGAGGCTCAAGTAAAGTTTTTATTCATTGGTTTGATGATTGGAACTATTCCCTTAGTTATTAAGGATGCAAATAAGAATGGATTTAAAAGTATTTATCTTATTCCATGTCTTATAAGCTTTGGAATTACTGTTACATTTAACATTTTAGAAGACAGTGTAATGAATGTCATATCTGAGGACAGTATTTCAATATTAGCCTTGCTTATATATGGAGCTATAATTGGTCTTGGGACAATAGTACCAGGTGTTAGCGCTTCCTTTATACTTATGTACTTAGGTTCATATGAGTTCTTATTAGCTTCTTTGGTAGACATGAAGCTTATGATTTTGATTCCACTTGGTATTGGATTTGTCTTATGTATATTTGTCTTTGCGAAATTTATAAATTATTTATTTGATAAGGCATATGGAGTTACATATTATTCCATATTGGGCTTTGTTTTTGCTTCAATAGTTGCCATTGTTCCTGCAAATCAGTATGGAATGGATTTAATATTTGGCATCATATATTGTATTATTGGCTTTTCCTTATCATATCTGCTAGGGAAAATAGGTAAAGGCGCTAATTAGCGCCTTTTAATGTTTCTGCTATTAATTTATCCGTACCAAGTATATGAGTAGAAATCCAGTCTACAACAAAATTAATAATTGATAATAAATGTTCATCTTGATTTTCATCCATAGCCTCTAAATCAATCCCGCTAATCTTTTCTAAAAATTCATCATGTATAACCTTATGTGACAGGTATTTTCTATACCCATTGTCGAGCATGTATTCTTCTTCTGTTTTAAAGTGGTAGATAGCATATGATTTTAATTCTTCAATAATCTTAATAACCCTATCATACTTGTCCAAAGCAAAATCATCTCTAAGTAAATCTGTGGCTTCCTGAGCTATGCGAAATAATTCTTTGTGTTGGTCATCAATAATATCAATTCCTAATAAATACTTGTCATCCCATTTAATCATATAAATGCTCCTCTCCAGTTATTATTAATTAGGTGTTTAAGAAAAATCCCCTCTATTCCTTGTTAAATTTATAGATAATTTTACCATAGCTAGTACTAAAATACAACTCAGAGTCACTTTCCTATCATCTACAAAAGCCTCATAAGCTATATTTTGAACTATTTAGTTTTGTAAGTAAGAAGGATATTTATGATTTTTGTAGAATAATATAGTAGCATATAACAAAGGAAGTGTAAGCTTGGCTAGAAGTCCTAGGATTCAATATTATGGTGCTATTTATCATATAATCCATGAAGGTAAGGGGAATATCTTTAATGGGGATGAAGACAAGATTAAATTACTTGAAATAATCGAAGGTGTAAAAGCAAATTCTGACTTTTTGTTATTGGCATATTCTATTTTAGATAATAGATACGATTTTTTAGTTAAGTGTCACAATATCCCAATTAGTAAATCCATGCAAAGGATCAATATGGCCTATACAAAGTATTTTAATTCAAAATATAAAAGGAAGGGTACACCCTACAAGGATAGATATAAGAGTATAGTTGTAGAAAATGAAAATCATATGCTAAACTATATATGGGAAATCCATAGAATACCTCTTGTAAAAGGCTTGGTTGATTATGTGGAGGAATATAAATGGACCAGTGATGCTTTATACAAGTTTAATGTAGAAAGCATAGTAGATGTTGGATATGTATTAAATGATTTAGACGAGGATAGGTTTAAAGCAATAAAAGAATATACAAAATTAATGAAATCTGATAATATATATATAAATAAGGATAAAGATAATGATAATTACAATTATCTTGATGGAATCTTAAGGGATATTTGTAAGAATGAAATGGATTTTTATTTAATAAAGAATGGTTCTAGAAAAGCGTATTTGAGGAATCTAAAGAAAGAGTATGTAATAAGAAGTAAAAAATGGGGATATAAGACTTGTGAAATAGGTGAGAACATTGGTATAACGGCTAGGGCCATTAGGAAATATTTGTAGATATAAGACCCACCGGGAAAACGTATACACAACTTGTATTTGTGCTACTAATAGGTCATAAAAGGCTTGAAATAAACATTTTATTAGCAATCCTGCACATTGACTTTATTTCAATGGCAGGTTATAATATATCAAATAATATCAGTAATTATGACTAAAAGGGGGCAATAAAATGAAAAAACTTTTATTATTACTTATGTGTGCTGTATTGGTAATTGGTTCTTTGGCTGGCTGTTCACAAAGCACGCCTGCAGACAATGGATCAAGCCAATCAAGTGAGCCAAGTGGTTCAAGCGAGCCAAGTGGTTCAGCAGATGCAGACGTTATCAAAATTGGTGTTTTTGAACCTATGACAGGGGCAAATGCAGCCGGTGGAGAAATGACTGTAGAAGGTATTGAATTAGCAAATAAAAAGGTTAGTGAAGTATTAGGTAAGAAAGTTGAATTAGTTATAGTAGACAATAAGTCTGAAAAAGTTGAAGCAGCAAATGCAGTGTCAAAGTTAATTGACCAAGATAAAGTAGTTGCTATCATCGGAAGCTATGGTAGTTCATTATCTATGTCAGCTGGAGATATAGTTAAAAACGCTGAAGTACCAGCTGTTGGCTGTTCACCTACAAATCCATTAGTAACTCTTAATAATGACTATTATTTCAGAGTTTGCTTCATAGATCCTTTCCAAGGAACTGTAATGGCAAACTATGCATTTAATGATTTAGGAGCTAAAACAGCTGTTATTATTCAAGACGTACAAAATGACTATTCAGTAGGGCTTTCAAATTACTTTACTCAAGCATTTAAGGAATTAACTGGTGATGAAAATAGTATACTTGCTACTACATCATATAATGCTGGAGATCAAGATTTTACTGCTCAACTTACAAGCGTTAAAGCCTTAAATCCAGATGTAATATTTGCACCAGGAAACTATGGTGAGTCAGCTTTACTTATAAAACAAGCTAGAGATTTAGGTATAGATGCAGCTTTCTTAGGTGGAGACACTTGGGAATCACCTGAATTCTTATCAATAGGTGGAGATGCAGTTGAAGGAGCAGCTTTCTCAAGTCACTTTACATCAGAAGCACCTGTTAATGATGTGTCTGATAAATTCTTGACTGAATATCAAGAAGAATTTGGCCAAAATGCTAATGCATTCGCTGCATTAGGTTATGATGCCTATATGGTAATAATTGATGCTATAGAAAGAGCTGGTTCAGCTGATTCTAATGCTATCAGAGATGCTTTAGCTGAAACAGAAGGTTTTGTAGGATCTACAGGAACTATTACTCTTGATGAAAATGGAGATGCTGTTAAATCAGCAGTAATAAATCAAGTAAAAGATGGGGAATTCATATATTTAACAACTGTAGAACCATATTAATCAATTCACAATTCACAGTTCACAATTCACAATTTTCTATTCATGGCCATCAGAGTGGCACTCAGGAATGGATAATCTAGAGTAAAAAGTTGTAAATGATTGTGAAAGTAGTGATTTGGGGTCAATTGATTTAGGAAGAGTAAATGTCATTCTGAGCTTGTTGAAGAATCTTGGCTTAAAAGCCTAGATTCTTCGCATATGCTTAGAATGACATTTGTAGTGCATTGCAAACTGCAATTTTAAAATTGCAAAAGCTAAACAAGGTAGCATAATTTATTCACAATTCATGTTCATAATTAAATTGTTTATAATTGTAATCTTTTAATTGTGAATTGCCATGTGCCCGTACTGGTGGGTATGAAGTGTGAATTGTGAATTGAAATGGAGGAATATTATGAGTATTCAAGAATTCCTGCAACATTTGGCCAATGGAACTTCATTAGGGAGCCTTTATGCTCTACTAGCAATTGGATATACTTTGGTTTATGGGATATTGAGATTAATAAACTTTGCTCATGGTGAGATTTTCATGCTAGGAGCATATATAGCATACTATGGATTGACTTTAACCTCATTACCATGGTTTGTGGTTTTTGTTTTGGCCTCTGTCTTTACGGGAATTATAGGAGTTACACTTGAAAGATTAGCGTACAAGCCATTACGAAATTCACCTAAGATTACAAACCTAATATCTGCCATTGGAGCATCATTTTTGTTTCAAAACTTAGCAATAATGCTTTTTAGTGGTAGGCCTAAGGCTTTTCCGTCACCAGATGTTTTGACGGGTGTAATCTATATTGGTGGGGTATCTGTGAATATTATATCTTTGATTATTCCAGTAGTTACAGTAGTACTACTTATAATACTAAATACTGTTATTAAGAAAACAAAGACTGGTATGGCTATGAGGGCTTTATCCAAGGACTATGAAGCTGCTAGCTTAATGGGAATTGACATAAATTTAGTTATATCTTTCACCTTCTTTATAGGATCCTTTTTAGCGGCAGTTGGTGGAATCATGTGGGGAATAAAGTATCCTCAATTAATTCCAATAATGGGTGTTATGCCAGGTTTAAAATGTTTTATAGCTGCAGTAATAGGTGGTATTGGAAATATCACTGGAGCAGTATTGGGAGGTTTTATATTAGGACTTGGTGAGATAATGTTAATTGCATTTTTACCAACCTTAACAGGCTATAGAGATGCTTTTGCATTTGTATTATTGATTATAATACTTCTGATAAAGCCAACAGGCTTATTAGGAGAAAAAACGGCAGAGAAGGTGTAGCCATGGAAAAAAAGAACTTGACTAAATATCTATTGTCTATGATATTGGCTATAATTGTTATAGTTGTATTAAATTTTGTTTTGGATAATTATAAGATTAGAATATTAAATCTTTGTTTTATCTATATTGTACTTGGACTTAGTTTGAACTTAATATACGGATTTACAGGTTTGTTTTCTTTAGGACATGCGGGGTTCATGGCAATTGGAGCATATACAGTTGCTATACTCACCATGACACAAGAAACAAAACAAATGACCTATTATATGGAACCTATGGTACCGTTTCTAGAGAGTTTAAACACTCCATTTATTGTTGCAGTATTAGCCGGTGGCTTAATGGCAGCCCTATTTGGTTTTTTAATAGGAGCTCCTGTATTGAAGCTAACTGATGACTATTTAGCTATAGCAACTCTTGGTTTTTCTGAGATTATAAGAATAGTTATAATAAATATGCAAAGTATTACTAATGGTGCTTTAGGGCTAAAAGGCATTCCTCAAAAAACCAATAAGGCTATTGTGGATTTTATGAATGATGCATTTGGTCTCGGTCTACGCCCTAGTATTAATTTGCTCTGGGCTGGAGTAACAGCTGTAATAACTATTGCTTTTATATACTTACTTATTGAAAGTAGCTATGGTAAAGCGTTTAAGGCTATTCGTGAAGATGAAATAGCAGCTAGAAGCATGGGAATTAACTTATTCAAACATAAAGTTTTAAGCTTTACTATAGGTTCTTTTTTTGCAGGAGTAGGTGGAGGACTATTAGCTGTATCATTGGGTACAATAGACCCAACATTGTTTAAATTTTCTTTAACCTGGAACATTATTTTGATAGTTGTTCTAGGTGGTATGGGAAATATAAAAGGTTCCATTGTATCTGCTTGTATTGTTACAATTGCTATGGAAGCCTTAAGATTCTTAGACGAACCGCTAAACTTAGGCTTTATGGTGACTGAAGCCATGCCTGGTTTGAGAATGGTAGTATTCTCAATTATCTTAATGGCAGCTGTTATATATAAAAAAGATGACAGCAGTATAAAATCTACCCTTGAGAAAGTGAGGGGAAGATATGCTAAAAATTAATAATATTACTATGAGATTTGGTGGAGTTGTAGCAGTAAACAACTTTACTGCAGAGATAAATAAGAATGAAATAATTGGTTTAATTGGACCTAATGGTGCAGGTAAGACAACTGTGTTTAATATGGTAACAGGTGTTTATAAGCCAACAGAAGGGGATATAATATTTAGCCCTAGTGAGGGAGAATCTCATTCTGTAGTCGATTTAAGGCCTGATCAAATTGCTAAAATAGGTATATGTAGGACATTTCAAAATATCAGACTCTTTAAACAATTATCTGTAATGGATAATGTGTTTATAGGAAATCATTTAAGATTGAAATCAAGCCTTCTATCTTCAGTATTTAGGCTGCCTAATTATGCAAAAGAAGAAAAAGAGATATATGAAAAATCTAAATATCTATTAGAAAAGGTTGGCCTATACGAAGAGAGAAATGAAAAAGCCCACTCCCTTCCTTATGGAAAGCAAAGAAGACTGGAAATTGCTAGAGCTTTAGCTACTGATCCTACACTTCTTTTATTAGATGAGCCAGCAGCGGGTATGAACCCACAAGAAACTCAAGAGTTAATGGAATTCATTAAAAAAATAAAAGATGAATTTAATCTTACTATTTTCCTAATTGAGCATCATATGGAAGTAGTAATGGGTATTTGTGATAGGATTTATGTATTGGATCATGGTGCTCATATTGCAGATGGAAGCCCTAAAGATATTCAAAATAATCCAAAAGTTATTGAAGCTTATTTGGGGGTGGACTAAAATGCTTACTATTGATAATTTGCATGTTAGCTATGGTGGAATTAAAGCCCTAAGGGGGATTAATTTAAAAATAGATGATGGGAAGATAGTTACATTAATCGGTTCCAATGGAGCTGGTAAATCATCTACACTACGTTCAATTATGAATTTGGTTAAAAAGGAAGAAGGAAGTATAAAATATGATGGAGAAGATTTAACAAATCTTCCTACAAAGGATATAGTAAAGAAAGGAATTGCCCTTTCACCTGAAGGCAGAAGAATTTTTTCTAATTTAAGTGTAGAAGAAAATCTTATTTTAGGTGCATACACTATTAACAATAAACAAAAAATCACTGAGCAGATGAATAAGATGTATGACTTGTTTCCAAGATTAAAGGAGAGGCATTGGCAAAAGGCAGGTACTCTATCAGGTGGGGAGCAACAAATGCTTGCAGTTGCTCGAGCTCTAATGATTAGACCAAAGGTCTTAATGCTTGATGAACCATCTTTGGGTTTAGCTCCTCTATTAGTTAAGGATATATTTGATATCATTAAAGAGATTAATAGGCAAGGCAATACAATACTATTAGTTGAGCAAAATGCGAAGAAAGCCCTTGAAATAGCTGATTATGGATATGTGCTTGAAACTGGCTCCATAGTCTTAGAAGGGGAAGGACAGATACTCCTTGAAGATGATAGGGTTAAAGAAGCATATTTAGGGGATGCTAAATAATAGCTAATAAGTAATAGCTAATAAGTAATAGCTAATAGCTAATAAGTAATAGGTAATAACTAAGAGCTTAGAATAAAGAGCTAAAAAAGTAGTAGTTATAGGAAATGAATACAAAAATATAAAACTTTACAAGTAATAAACTCGGGATTATATGCTATGGATGACATATTGTCATTCTGAAGGCAAGTGATGAATCTCGAGTTTTTTATTTGTAATATATATGTAACCAGAATGTAAACATATTACATATTACTAAGGGGTATAATTAGACTAGGCAACAATTCAAAGAAAACCATTTAATAAATTTGGTTAGGTCAAGAAGAATCCACAAAAATTTATGTATTAGGGGGGAAGCTTTTGTGAAAAGAATATTAAGTTTATTTATGATAATGGTTTTGCTTTTTTCTTTAACTACAATTTCTAATGCTACAATTGCAGATAAATTACAAGGTCATTGGGCAGATGATATTATAAATAGAAGATTTATCGTTACTTATTTTCCTTATTTAGCTAAGGATAAGTTTATGGAATTTGACCCTCAAGGGCTACTAAGTGAACAGGAATTTACAAGCTCATTGGCTTCATTATTTGCAGATTACCAATATGAACTTTCTATCTCTGACTCGAATAAAGTATTATCAAGAGAAGATATGGCTTATCTTTTAGGAAATAAACTTGTTGAAATTGGACTAGAACTAAATACATCAGTAGATCTACCCTTTAAGGATATTGATACTATGTCTAATGAAAGCAAAGAATCATTAAAATTGCTATATTTTAATAAGATAATACTAGGTGATACTAATTCTAATTTTGGCCCTAATAGAGATCTTACACATGTAGAGGGGGTAATAGTCTTGCAACGAGTCAAGGAGGTATTAGAGAGTATGAATGAAATAGCCTTTAAAACGCTTGGGATAGTGCAAACATATAATAATCAAGAAGAGTTAATAGTAAAGGAAGAGAATGAAAAGGTCTTGCTTACAGTAACCAAACAATTTCCTACTCCTGGCTACACCATGACAGTAGATAGAATAATGAAAACAGGTAAAAACTACAAGATATTTTTTAACATAGCCGAGCCTAGACCTGACATGATATTGCCACAGGTAATAACATATAAGACACTGACAATTGAAATAGATAAAAACTTGCTAAATGAACCTCCTTATAATTTCATACTTGAGGGTTACAACAGTGTAATTGTAGAGTAGAAAAAACCTAGTAAGAAATTACTAGGTTTTTTCATGCCTATTAATAGACTAATATTGGGAAATCATATAGATTGAAAAGATATCATAGTGGTATACTTTATTTATATATGGAATAATAAGCTTTCAAAAGGAGAAAAAATGCTAACCTACGAAGAAGTAGCTAAATTAGAATTATATAAATGGAAATTAAGGATGCGAAAAAACCCAAACATAATAGAAAAGGCATCTAAGGGCGTCCAAAGAAAAATAAACAATCTTTTTCCGGATAAATATCATGAAATAATAACCAATACAATTAAAAATTATTTAAAGGCAGTTTTGTATGGGACTAAGTATGTGACCAAGCCACCAATAAAAAATCTATCCCTTAAAGAAAGAGAAAAACTAGTTGCAGAAAAAATTAAACTTTATAAGAATACAGCTGTAATTGAAGGTGCAGCAACTGGTGCTGGTGGATTTGTAGCAGGACTTGCAGACTTCCCCTTGTTACTAGGTATCAAGATAAAATTTCTTTATGATCTAGCTAGCATATATGGCTATGATGTAGATGATTATACAGAAAGACTTTATATTCTACATATATTTCAATTAGCTTTTTCTAGCCAATCCCATGTAAATGAAATATTTTATAGGATGGAAAATTGGGATGCTTATGTGAAGACATTGCCTGCTGATATTAATGAATTAGACTGGAGAGCTTTTCAAGAGGAGTATAGGGATTACCTAGACATAGCCAAGATGATTCAAATGCTTCCGGGAGTAGGGGCAGTTGCAGGTATCTATGTTAATAACAAATTATTGAAGAAACTTGGTGAAACAGCAATTAATTCATATAGGATGAGATTTTTATAAATATACTTATTTGTCTTTTTTGTGTATAATGTTCATAACAATAAAGAAGAGGTAATACAATGACTATTAAACAAAAGGCAGCAAAATCAGCAGCAATGATAGCAGTCTTTACTCTTATGAGTAAAGTTCTTGGTTTTATTAGAGAAGTAATGATCGCATATAAATTTGGTTCAGGTATGGAAACAGATACATACTTTGTTGCAATGACAGCCACTGTAATGGTAATGGGTATCTTAGGTTCAGCGATGAACACTTCATTGATACCAATATT
>JAAYNS010000140.1 GCA_012520755.1 Tissierellia bacterium | reverse complement strand
CCATTTTCTACTGCACTTTCCAATGCTTCAGTTGACCAGTTTTCTGGCATATCAGTGAATTGTCCTTCTGCAAATACTGTTACTGGAACTAAGCCAATAACCATAATCACAGCTAAAAATAAAGCAATTAATTCCCTTTTCATTTAATCATCCTTTCTTACTTAAGTTTTATATTATAATTTATAATTAGACCTTATTGCTGAAAAGCTGTAAATAGTCCAATTAGTGAAGACAGCTTAATATCTTTCTTTTTTATCTTTATTGGTGGCTTAATTTCAATTTCCTTATTGTCCAAAACAGATTGAGGGTTGCCAATTGTTAGCGCTTCAAAATCCTTATCAGTTACTATGGTGGATAATATGTCTAAAAATTTTCCAACCTTTGGTGACCTTCTTCTATTTGTATGTGTATCAGTGCCCACAAAATGAACCATATTGTGTTGAAGGAGTTTCATTCCTGTATCCCTAACCCTGTCACCATACATTCCTCCAAGGCTTGGAAGGTTTAGCTGGACCAAGGCACCCATATTTATTAACTCATAAAGAATATTTGGATCATTTACAACCCTAGAATTTCTTTCAGGATGAGCAATAATAGGTCTTATTCCCTTTAATCTTAATTCATATATAACGTCTTTAACATATATTGGCATATCATTCATAGGGAGTTCAATTAGGGTATACCTGCTATTGTTTATTGTTAAAGCTTGTACTTCCAATATCTTGCCAACTATACTTGGATTTATATATATTTCATTGCCTGGGTATATTTCTAATGGTATTGTAGCTTGAAATAATTCCTTCTTTAGTTCTTCTATTTTTATCTTTAATTCCTCTGGTGTATAAGAAATAGCTCCTTCTATATAATGTGGAGTGCAGACTACCTTGTCTATGCCATTTTCCACATATAGCTTGGCAATCTCTAGTGACATTTCTATATCTTCTGATCCATCATCAACCCCTGAAATAATATGGGAATGCAAATCTATCATTTATTTCTCCTTCTTTTCTTCCTGCTTTTTGGTTTTTTTTCGTATTCTAAGTATTCTTCATATTGGTAATATCGGTAGTTATAGTAGCTATCACCCTTAACAGGTATCTTATTAATCACCACTCCTATTATATTGGCATTGACCTTATCTAAAGATTCCTTACAATTTACTGCTGCACCTATTTCTGTTTTTCCAGCTTCAATGACAATAATTGTTCCATCCACTAAGGTTGAAAGTATTGCACTGTCAGTGACTATATTAACTGGAGGACTATCTATTAAGACTATGTCAAACTGATATTTCATATCTTCTAGAAATTCTCTCATCCTATGGGACCCAACTAATTCTGAAGGATTAGGAGGTATAGGTCCTGATGTTATTATGCTTAGGGATTGTATATCTTTATCTCCCTTGTATCTAACATCTTCAAGTCTCCTTTCCCCCATTAGGATATTGGTAAGTCCCTCTATATTTGATATTCCAAAGGTCTTATGTACTCTTGGTTTTCTTAAATCACAGTCAATTAATAGTATGCTTTTTTCTGATTGTGCTATAGAAACAGCTAGGTTGCATATGGTAGTTGTTTTTCCTTCTCCAGAGCTTGATGAGGTGACAACTATGGTTTTTAATTTCTTATCTATGTTAGCAAATTGAATATTAGTTCTTAATGACCTGAATGCCTCTGATACAACAGCCTTTGGATTCTTTAATGTGAATAGTTTCCCTTTCTCCATTTATACACCTCTATATCAATTGTCTTCTTTTGGTATCATACCTAGAACTGGAAGACCTAAATACTTGTCAACATCCTCTGGAGTCTTTATTGTATTGTCAAGATATTCTCTTAAAAATGCTATAATTACTCCAAGCATAAATCCTAATACAGCTGCTATGGAAATATTGACCAATGGCCTTGGTTTTACTGGACTTTTTGGCATTTGTGCCTCATCTATGACCTGTACGTTTTCTACCTTCATAATTTCCTGTACAGTTTCCATAAAAACATTTGCAGTATGATTAGCAATATCTGTTGCTAATTGCGGATTATTGTCGGTAACTTGAATTTGAATTATCTCCGTGTTCTTTACAAGACTAACATTTACCTTTCCTTTAAACTCTTCAAAGCTAATTGGTAATTCCATATCACTTATTACTATATCTGAGACTTTCCTAGTTTTAATTAGTTCTCCATATGTTGATACTAATTTTTGGTTTAGTAATACATCATTATATGACAATTCACTTTCACTAGAATAATCTTTAGGTTTACCTACCATAAGAGTAGTATAAGCTGTAAATTCCTCGTCTAAAATATAAAAGCTAATAAAAGCACTTATAACTACAGAAGCTATTACTAATAATATTATCATCAATAAATGCTTTCTAAATATTAAAAACAATTCTCTTAGACTGATTTCCTCTTCCATCAACTTCTCCCCTTGTGCATTTATTTATATAACTAAGCTTCTTTTAATTCTACGATTTCTTGGACTCCATTATATGGTTTATAGCTAGGTACTATGTTAGACAAGGAAGCCTTTATATGCATTATCTCGTCACTAATCAAGCTTTTTTTAAGCTGTTCTAAGGCAAAAGATAAATAATGAAAATCAATATCATTTAGTCTTTCTACATAAATCTCTTCATTTTTAGTCTTGTCCATGGTATTGCTATCTACTAGTAGCTCTTCATACATTTTTTCACCAGGTCTAAGACCGATTATCTTAATAGGTATGTCTACATCTGGTTCAAAACCAGATAGGCGTATAAGGTCCCTAGCAAGGTCAATGATCTTAACGGGCTCTCCCATATTAAGGACAAATATTTCTCCCCCTCTTGCCATGGCTCCTGCATCCAATACTAGATTACAGGCCTCCCGTATAGTCATAAAATATCTAATGATTCTTTCATCAGTAACAGTGACTGGTCCACCCTTTGCTATTTGCTTCTTGAATAATGGTATAACACTACCACTACTACCTAAGACATTGCCAAATCTAACTGCTACATAATCGGTTTTGCTAATGGAATTATATGATTGAATAATCATTTCAGCAATTCTTTTAGTTGCTCCCATAACACTAGTAGGATTAACAGCCTTATCTGTTGATATTAATACAAATTTACCTACACCATGCTTGTCGGCAGCTTGTACAATATTTAAGGTGCCAAATATATTATTTTTAATAGCTGCCTTAGGATTGTCCTCCATTAAAGGTACGTGTTTATGAGCTGCAGCATGGAAAATAATACTTGGCTTCTTGCATTTCATAATTTCATCCATACGATCCTTGTCTCTTACCGAAGCTATAATTGGAGTGAATTTTATATTAATACCATTATGTAATAGTTCTTGCTGAAGGTCAAATAGATTATTTTCATATATGTCTATAGCCACTAGCTCTTTTGGTTTGAATTCTATAATTTGCCTGCAAAGTTCACTGCCTATACATCCTCCACCACCAGTTACCATAACTACCTTTGACTTTATAAACTCTGAAATGCCATCTATGTCAAGCTTGACCACATCTCTGCCTAACAAATCTTCAATTTGTACATCTCTAATATCTTCTACATTTACTTTGCTATCTATTAGTTCATAAATTCCAGGCAAAATCCTAGTTCTAACCTTTATATTCTTACATTGATGTAAAATTTCTTTTCTATCCTTTAACTTTGCTGAAGGCATGGTGATAATTATTTCATCAATATTATATTCATCAACCACACTGACGATATTATTCCTATTGCCAACTACTTGAATCCCATTAATAATATTACCCAACTTTTCTGGGTTATCATCTATAAAGGCTACTGGTTTTAGTTTTAAATCCTTATTGTTTCTTATTTCTTTAAGGATCATTGCACCTGATGCACCAGCTCCTACTAAAATGACTTTCTTGAAACCATTGTTATTAATAGAATTCCTAAATCTATTTGAAATTCTAAATAAAAATCTGATTCCTCCTATTAGAATCACATCAAGTATAAGAATAGTGACAAGAATACCTATGGGCATTGTTTGATTAATGAAATATAAGGAAACACCTGTCAATAGATTGGCCAGGATTGCAGCTAATGCTACTTTCATTAGCTCATCTATACTAGCATATTCCCATATTACATTATACATATTTAAAAAATAGAACACTAAAATCTTTACAATTAAGATGTTTATTATATTTGTATAAAAATACTCTATGTAAGGATAAGGAATACTTCCATCAAATCTTAAAAGTAATGCTATAAAAAAAGATGTAATTATACAAATAATATCCATTAATACAAAAAAAACT
>JAAYNS010000139.1 GCA_012520755.1 Tissierellia bacterium | reverse complement strand
GTACATTGAACTAAATCAAAGCTTCTATTCCATATTGTTCTTATGCCATTAGCTTCAGTTAAACTAATTGCATTAGTTGGACAGACCTCTACACAGGAACCACATCCTATACAATCCTTTGAAGGATCATCAAAAGGCGTGGATACTTTTTTTGTAATCCCTCTTTCAACAAAAGAAATTGCATTGGTACCAAGTCTTTGGCATGCTTCAACACATAGTCCGCATAAGATGCAATCGTCATGTTTTGAAATGTCAATATATCTTTCAGGTGCTTTAACTCCATACTCATCAGCTAATTCTCTTATATAGCTATTTTCTGGAGATCTCAAAAGCAATAAAAGGACAATATCCTTTCTCATTTTAATAATTTCATCAGTGGAAGTTTTTACTTCTATACCATCCTTAATAGGGTAGACACAAGCCGATACGATTTTTTTTCTTTTACCTTCATCTACTTGGACTAAGCATAGTCTACATCTACCCAATCCTTCAAAACCCTTTTTATAGCATAGACTTGGAATGTTTATCTTGTTTCTTCTAGCTACTTCCATTAATGTTTCTCCACTATGACCCTTACAGGATACACCGTCTATATTAATAAGCATATGCAGCACCTCCAATTTTAACAGATCCGTTAGGACATGCAGTAAAGCAGTTGCCACATTTAGTGCATAGATCATTATGGATTTCATATGCTTCTTTTAATGTTCCTGTTATAGCATCTACTGGACACTTTTTACTACATATACCGCACCCTATACACATATCTTTATCAATATAGTAAGTGGTTAAGTCTTTACACACCCCAGCAGAACATCTTTTATTTATTATATGGTCAATATATTCATCCTTAAAATACTCTAGTGTAGTTAAAACTGGATTTGGTGCAGTTTTACCTAAGGCACATAATGAAGCTACTTCAATTGTTTTCCCAAGGCTCTCCAGGATTTCTAAATCCTCTAATTCACCAAAACCTTCAGAGATATTAGTTAGGATATCAAGCATAGTCTTAATACCTTCCCTACATGTAGTGCATTTACCACAGGATTCTTCTGAAAGGAATTCCATATAGTATCTTGCTATTTCTACCATGCAAGTAGTATCATCCATTACTATTACGCCACCAGAACCCATCATTGATCCTATAGCACTTAAGTGATCAAAGTCTAGACCTACGTCCAAATGTTCATTAGGAATACATCCACCAGAAGGTCCTCCAGTTTGTACTGCCTTAAATGGCCTATTTTTAATTATTCCTCCACCAATATCAAAAACTAATTCTTTTAAGGAAGTGCCCATTGGTACTTCTACTAATCCTGTATTCTTCACCTTGCCTACTAATGAAAACACCTTTGTACCAGTGTTTTTATCAGTACCAATCTCTTTAAACCAATCAGCCCCATTTAGTATAATAGGGGGTATATTTGCCCAAGTTTCTACATTATTAAGAACTGTAGGTTGATTCCATAGTCCTTTTTCTACACTTCTTATATACTTAGCTCTTGGTTCACCTACATTACCTTCTATGGAAGCCATAAGGGCAGTAGATTCTCCACATACAAAAGCTCCTCCACCCCGTACTATTTCTAAATCAAATTCAAATCCACTTCCAAGAATATCTTTGCCTAAATATCCAAACTTTCTAGCACTATCAATAGCTGCTTGCATGTTTTTTCTAGCAAGTTCATATTCGTCTCTTATATAGAGGAAGCCCTTATGTGAGTCTATAGCATATCCACATATAATCATACCCTCAATAACTGTATGGGGATCTCCTTCCATAATACTTCTATCCATAAATGCTCCAGGGTCACCCTCATCACCATTACAGATAACGTATTTAGGGAAATTGTCATAGGCCTGACATGTTTTCCACTTAAGACCAGTAGGGAAGCCTGCACCACCACGACCTCTCAATTTTGAATCTTCAACTATGTCAATTACCTCATTAGGAGTCATATGAAAAAGCACCTTATCTAATGCCTTATAGCCGTTATTTTCAATATAGTCTTCTAGATCTAGAGGGTCTATTTCACCAATATTCCTAAGAGCTATCTTGTGTTGGTGTTTGTAAAAGCTTGCCTCCATATGGTTTACAATCCGTTTTTTCTGATTAACATCGATGTAGAGTAATCTATCTATAATTTGTCCATTAATTATTGTAGTATTAATGATTTCGTCTACATCCTTTATGGAAACCTTAAAATAGGAAATATTATCAGGATGGATTTTAACAACAGGGCCCTTTTCACATAAACCATTGCAACCTGTTGCCTTAACAATTGTTTCAACAGTAATATTTGGATTATCACTTAGCTTATCTCTGAAGTCTTCATAGATTTGGTAGCTATTATGGGCTAAACAACCTGTACCACAACAGACTAATATATTCTTTTTCTTAGAGGAATCATTCATTTGTAGACACCTCCCGTAAGTCATCTATTAATGCCTTTACTTTTTCTTTGGTCATATGACCATAGTATTTACCATTTATGAGGATTACAGGAGCTAAGGCACATGCACCAATACAATTTACAAGCTCTATAGAAAAAAGTCCGTCTTCTGTAGTTTCTCCAGGTTTTATACCTAATATATCTTCTAGTTCTTTCAATATTGAAATTGAGTCTCTAATGTGGCATGCTGTTCCATTGCAAATCTTTATAGCATATTTGCCCTTTGGTTTTAGGCTTAAAGCTTTATAAAAGGTAGCTAAACTATAAACATCAGTTAGAGGGATATTTAGGTAGTGAGAAGTACTCTCCATATATTCTCTAGGAATGTAGCCGTATTCTTTTTGTATATCCTGTAGGATTGCCAATGTAAACCTTTTTTCTTTAGGATAGTTGTAAACAATATCATTACTCATTTTATCACCTTCTATAGAATTAAGAACATCCATTGTAAAAAATGGATGTTCTATAAATTTATGTTACGCTAAGGCTTTATCTGCTAATGAAAG
>JAAYNS010000138.1 GCA_012520755.1 Tissierellia bacterium | reverse complement strand
TGTTATCCTGCTTTACTTGTAATAGGTCAATTCATGGATGCTATTAAGAGTGGAGAATATGATGTAAATAAGATAGCCCTTCTTATAAGTCAAACTGGAGGAGGGTGCAGAGCATCAAACTATATACACCTACTTAGAAAGGCGTTAAATAAAGCTGGGTATAGTCAAATTCCTGTTATTTCTTTAAATGCAAGTGGACTGGAGAAAAATAGCGGATTTTCATTAAGTCTTCCTATGTTATTGAAGTCAGCAGCAGCAGTTGCTTATGGAGATGCCCTTATGTTGTTAAATAATCAAGTAAAGCCTTATGAAGACAATAAGGGAGAAAGTGAAAAATTAGTTCAAAAATGGTTAAGCTATCTAATCGCAGAAATGGATAGGAATAGAGGAGTTAAGCTTAGTGAGGTAAGAAAGAATCTTGATGAAATTGCATCATCCTTTGCGAGCATTCCAATGACTAAGACACCAAAAGTAAAGGTAGGAGTGGTTGGAGAAATATATGTAAAATATGCTAGCCTAGGAAATAATAATCTTGAAGACTTTTTATATAAAGAAGATTGTGAAGTAATGATACCAGGATTGCTTGGCTTCTTAATGTATTGTGTTGAAAATACAGTTCTTGATACAGAACTATATGGTCATAGCAAATTAAAGGGTTTTGGTGCAAAGAAAATAAACGAACTTTTGGCTAAATATGAGGAAGCAATAAATAGAGCTGTAAGAAAACATGAGTGTTTCACTGCACCAACAGGTTTTTATCATGTGAAACATCTAGGTGATCAAGTAATAGGCTTGGGCACCAAAATGGGTGAGGGATGGTTGCTTCCGGGAGAGATGATGGAACTAATAGAATTAGGCTATGAGAATATAGTGTGTGCCCAACCCTTTGGATGTTTACCAAATCACATAATCGGTAAAGGATTAATAAGGAAGATAAAAGGAATACATCCAGATTCAAATATAGTTCCTATTGATTATGACCCTGGTGCTACTAGGGTAAATCAAGAAAATAGAATCAAACTAATGCTTGCAGTGGCTAAAGAAAAACTGCAAACACAAGAAATGCTAAAAGAACATTTAAAGTTTGCTGAAAACAATCTAGCATTAGATGATGTAGACAGCGGTGTACATATACTTGATCAGATAAACTAGAAAGGATTCCATTGGAATCCTTTCTAGTTTACTTTATTTAAATGTGAAAAAATCTTCTTTATTATCAATATCCAAACCTAACTTTTCATCCTCTATTATTACCTTTTTAACATAGTGGATATTGTTTTTTATTATATCTCGCCCACCTTTGTCGCCTTCTATATCCAACAATCTTTCTTTGAAGAAAGAGGGAAAGATGGTGGGCATTCCCCTTCTGCCATTATAATAGGGAACAATGATCTTATCTTGACTTTTATTATGTTCTTCTATTAATAGATTAATTAAGTTACTAGTAATAAAGGGTTGATCTCCTGTTAAAAACATATATGCTGACTTGACACTAGCAGCTTGTACACCTAGTTTCATGCTTTCTGATTGTCCTAAATTAGCTTTTGGGTTGTATATGGTATTAAGATTATACATTTCACCAATTTCTTTGATTTCTTTTTTCCTATATACTAGAATGACTTGATCCAATAATGAATTCTTACAATTACAAATGACCCTTTCTACCATTTTGACGCCATCTATTTCCATTAACAGCTTATCTTCTCCCATACGTTTTGAAAAACCTGCAGCCATTATAATTCCTGTAACCATGT
>JAAYNS010000137.1 GCA_012520755.1 Tissierellia bacterium | reverse complement strand
TATATATATTAAAATGGTCCCTTACTCCGCCTAACTCTTTTATGGAGTGCATTCCAAGTATAGGATTTCCGATATCTACTGAGGAAATATCCAATTGGGTTGATGATATAGGGCCAATGGTAGAACCACCTTTTTCATCTGACCTATTTACAAACCTTTGAACAGGTATATTTTCAGATTTACATATGCTTTCATATACAGCTATACTCATACTGTCTGATGTATATGCTTGATTTGCTGCTATTTTTATAGCTGGCCCTTTATTTATTATTGGTTTATTAGTTGGGTCACTTTTATCAGTATAATTAGGATGTAGGGCATGGGCTTGGTCAGCTGAAATAATAAAAGAATTGGATAGAGACCTGTAAAAATCCTCTTTGTTTTTCCCTAAGGATATTGCAATCCTCTCTAATATACTCCTTAGCATTGGACTTGCAGCCCCCTGTTTAGTGCTACTACCTACTTCTTCATTATCAAAGCAAGCTAATACATTAGTAGGCCTTCCTCCTTTACTGTCTAGTATCCCCTTTAGTCCCGCATGAACCATTGCTAAATTATCTAATTTACCTATGGAGATAAACTCTTCATTTTCACCTATTAATGAACCCTTTTCAATACTATATAAGAATAGGTCATGCTCTATAATATCATCAAGATTTATGCCTATACTATCAGCAATAATACTCATTAAATAATTGTCCTTTTCAAATTCCTCTCTTATGGTTGTCAAAATAGGAAGGGTATCCTTCTGGGGATTAATACTTACTCCTTCATTTACCTTTCTATTCATATGTATTGCTAAACTTGGTATTATAGCTATTGGCTTTTTTAAGTCCACCAAGACTTCCTTGGGCTTCAATGGATTATCAGTCTTTAGGGCCACCCTACCAGCAATTGATAAGGGCCTATCAAACCAAGTGCTCAATATTGGTCCACCATAGACTTCTGTGTTCAGCTTCAAATAATTATTTTCACTAATAATTTCTGGATTAGGTTTTATCCTAAAAGATGGTGCATCAGTATGGGCCCCAACAATCTTAAATCCATCCTCTTCTATATTCCCTTGGCCTACTACAAATGCAACAATAGCAGAAGTGTTTTTTACAACATAGTACTTGCCAGCTTTTTCAAGATTCCATTTATCATTGAATTTTAATTCCTTAAAGCTATTCTCATCAAGTCTCTTTTTTACCTCTTTAGTTGCATGAAATTGGCTAGGACTATTATCAATATAGTCAATTAAATCATAAGCAAATTGTTTTTCTGTTACCACCCTTAACATCCTCTCTTTATATCATTATTCTCAACATCTTTATTATAAGCTAATTCACCAAAAATATTTTCATCCCTTACCTACTGAAACATATTCCACAAGGTTTGTATCCTTGTTCTTCGGCATCTTCTATCCCATCAAACCAGATTAAATTATGTTCTGCTATCTGGCCACTATGGGTATAGTCAGCAAGATGATATTTATCGGATTCAATACTAGCCTTATATTTATTTGTTTCAGACTTGCTTGCTTGTTCAGTATCTTTATTCTTATTAGCTTCTACAATACCCATTTCAATATTGTAGTCATCAGGATTTACATTTTCAAATTCATCAACAATGATATTTCCTTTTATTGTATATGTATATTTATACTTACTAGGTATCTGAGTCTCTGTATTGGGATATGTTATTGTTGCCTCAAAATCTGTGCATCCTCCAGCATCTCTTATTACCTTTTCCATATATGCTTGATTACCATGCCTATTTAACACACTATTTTGTGGTGTTATATTATAGGCATTGGCAACTCCTCCTAGGCTATCTGCTATAATATGACCCCTATCATAACCTGTATCTGCCCCAACTCCTGGAACATTAGCCATCCTGTCATAGTACCTACCATCACTATTTACTGGTTCTCTATTATCATCTTGCAATATGATTTCTTTTGCTATTACCTTTACCAATTGGCCATACTCATTAGTAAAAGCCCAATATTGTCTATCTCCAAAACCTATATCCACAGCTACATTAGGCTCTCTTTCCCCAGAAATATCTCCACCATCAACTTCAATAATCCTATACCCTTCAAATATTTCTTGCCCAAAACTCTTATATATTTCATTGAGAATATAATCATTACATCCAACTAATAAGAGGCTTAATATTAGAATTCCTATTAATAATATTTTATTTCTATTGTTTTTCATAAGTCCCTTCTCCTTTCCTTGTGCCTAATATTGATCCACAATAGACTAGTGTATTCAGCTTTAGTATAGTTGTTTCACTAATACTTTCTGGATTAGTCTTTGATTTCATTTTATCATATATATGAGAGAAGACAAAAGTACAAGTCGCCAAAAAATAGCTTCTTGTACTTTAAACTAAAAAACAAATTATATATTTTGTTTAATATTAATAGTCTCACACTTCTTAATATAGTCTTCTAACAAACAGAAATATCATTTGTACTGTACTTACTCCTAGTCGTCCCACATATTCATTAAGATTGAATTAATTAATATGAATAGAAAAAGTAAAATATAAACCATATCATACCCCCCTATTCTTTTTTCAAATCCTTATAGGTAAACTAGCTAGTAGGTTTTTAATAAATGCTAGCATGGATTTGCTAGCATTTATTTTAAGCTATCGACAATGTCATTCATCTGATCATAGGTCATCATTCCTGGGTAATACCATATTAAATATCCTTCAGGGTCTACAAAATATGATGTTGGAAATCCACTAACTAAATAAGTTGAAGCAACTTCACCCTCTGTATCTAAGACAACTTCAAAGTCATATCCGCCTTGATTGATATAATCCTCAACTATAGACTTATCTTCTAAAACATCAACTGCTAAAACAACCCAGTCATCATTTTCATCATCTAATTTTTGTAAATCAGGCATTTCCATATCACAGAATCCACACCAGGTAGCCCAAAAGTTAATTAATACATATTTTCCCCTATAGTCTGATAAGGATACTTCTTCATCATTTAAGTTCAACAATGTAAAATCAGGTGCCAAATGTAGGACTTCCTCTTCTTCTATTGCTTCTTCTTCTAAAGCAGGTGTTTCCTCAAGTTTTTCTTCCCCTTCTAAGACTACACCGGTATTTTCTACATCTGCCTCTTCTACTTCTAAAGCATTTTCTGTACTACAGCCCACCAAAAACATCATAATCGCTATTATTATTGCTAGATATCTAGTTTTCATCTGCTCCTCCTCATGATCATAATAAAAGCCTGCTAATATTAACCACCTTGTTAAAGTAAATTAAAAGTCCAAATATAACCATTATTAAGCCTGCTATCTTTGGAAGATATATAAGCAGCCTATCAGATTTGCTAAGAAATCTGTTAAATAAATTTATAAAAAGAGCGGTCAAAATAAATGGAATTGCCATACCTATTGAATAAACTAATAGTAGAAAGACCCCTCTAGATACTGTATCCGCTCCTCCTGCATAAATAAGTATAGACGCTAAAACAGGACCAAAACATGGTGTCCAACCAGCAGCAAAAGCCATCCCCATAAGCATTGAGCTAAACTTACTGCTAACATTTTTGGGAACTGAAGCAGATTTTGAAAAGTTTAAAAATCTTAAATTAAGTATGCCCATCATATTTAATCCAAAAATAATTATTATGATACCACTTATCCTTGAAAACAATTCCTTATTTCTTACAAAGGTCTTCCCCAAAATTGTAGCAGTTGAACCCATAATAATAAATATTATAGTAAATCCTATGACAAAGGCTAATGTTCTAGTTAAAGCCAATTTTCGTTGTCTGATAAGATCTTCTTCATCATTAACTCCAGTAATATACATTATATATGCTGGAATCATAGGTAATATACATGGTGAAAAGAAAGACACAAAGCCAGCCCCAAAAGCTAAGGGTATCGAAACATCCATCGCAAACATAATCCACCCCCTAATCATAAAACAACCATACCCCATTGGGGTATAAAGATATATTATTTCTACCCTCTTTTTATCTTTTTAATAATCTATTTCAATAAATATTTAAATATGATGAAAGGAAATGGAAAAACCCTCAAATCTTGAGGGTTTTCATTATTTGTAATTGTTATCTCTTGCTATTGCTTCTTCTCTAATTTCTTTTCTTTGGCCTTCAAGGGCCTGTAATCTTCTTTTTTGTTTTTCCATTAATCGTTTCTTTTCTTCAGGGTCATCTGTTTTATTGATTAAGTCTTTTGTTTCTCTGTAATTTGAGATTGTATGGTTGATTGCATATTGGATTTTTTCTACATTATCACTTCTGTCATCTGGCTTCGGTTTATTTTTCAATACTAAACCTCCTTATGGTGCAATCCTTAATTAAAAATTGTAACATAATAGACAAACCATGTTATTATTATGTTACAAAAAATTTATATTATACATTATTCTTATTATTATTTTTTTCATTGATTAATTGTTTTTCGCCTTCTTCTACTAGCTTTCTTGTCATTAATCCACCGACTGTGCCAGCAGTGAATATGTTATTGACTGGGTGGTTTTTATCATTTAAACTGCTTTCTATTCCAAAATCCTTTGCTATTTCTAGTTTTAATTCTTCTAAGGCTTTTGCAGCATTAGGATTTACTGGTTTTTTCCTAGTTATTATTATCACCTCTTTCAAAAAACTCTACAATTTTATTTTGTCTGTTTTATAAAAAATTATTCAATAATTCATTAAATAAAAAACTAGGAAAATTCCTAGTTTTCTCTTATAAATCTAATTCTGGATAGTATATTTCAGTCCATAATTCGCTATTATCTTCTAGTCTTAAATAATGATGACTATTGGTTGCCTCTACCATATCCTCATAATACCACATATCTTCTAGTAAATCCGGGAATTCCTTTGCCTCTGCTAATATGTTTTCTTTGTGAACTTCCCTTTCTAGCACATTGTTTACTAGGGTTACAAATTCCGCTCTTGTGATATATTGATCTGGTTTAAAAGTATAATCCGGATAACCATTTACCCACCCTTTTATTGCTGCTGAGTTAATATAGTTAATTGCCCAGTGACCTTCAATGTCTGAGAATTTATTACTAGTTGAAGGAGCCAATTTATCAAATTTTGATGCTATTGTTGCTAACTCAGCTCTTGTGATATAATTTCCTGGTTTAAAGTTACCGTCAGGATATCCTTCTACAATACTTCCATTAGCTAAGGTAGCTATATGTCTTAGAGACCACCTATTGGAATCTACATCTGGAAAGTCTTCTGTTTGAGTCCATATACTTGCCCTATACTCTGAATCAAGGAGTCTATAAAATACTGCTGCAACTTCTTCTCTTGTAATTAATCCTCCAGGTCTTACTGTTCCATCTGGATAACCTTGAATGTATTGGAAATGATCCTCCTTGTTTAATGCACCCTCTGGGATTAGTTCTTGTAGGATTTCTACTTCATCGTCACGATCACGGTCACGGTCTCTATCCTTGACATCATCGTCATCATCATCCTTGTCATCGTCATCATCTCCATTGCCATTATCATCTGTTATATTTTCCATAAGATTTATATATATTGGCATATATGCTGTAACAGCTTCTAGCTCATCTCCTGCCTCAGGAACCATATGAAGTGTATATTTTAAGTCAATTGTACTGTTTTTAGGAATATCAAACCTATCCTTTTCTTCTAAAGTAAAGCCCTTATATTTATCATTGCCTTTTTCATATAAGATATTTTCTAGACTCTCATAGTTTACTAAAGTCTTATCAAAGACTAGTACAAGACCTTTTTCTATCTTTAAATTGATGAATTTAAGAAATGAGTTCAACACTTCTCCTTTTGAATACCCATTTTGTATTTCCATCCCTGTAATCCCAATTGCCATATTTTCAACTTTTATATCTTTAAAGTTGTTTCTAATCCTGATTATGCCACTAATTCCTCCCATGCCTTTTTCCGCATCTTTTACCCTAGCTGGATATAGTTGCCCTTCAAAGAGATTACCTTCTTGGGATATTTTTCCCTCACTATTTATAGTGACTATAACATCAGGACTTTTACTAACATTGGTGGCAAAGGTAGATTCTATTAAACTGCTGGCAAAATATCCACCAACAAGTGTAAGTAATAAAATCTGCAAGACAATTTTTAAGACCTTTTTACGCCATTTCATAATATTCACCCCATTTACTGGATATAGCTTTCCACTATCATTTTATCCCAAGACTGATAAATTTACTTCATACATAGGGTTAATTTAATATACTACTTT
>JAAYNS010000136.1 GCA_012520755.1 Tissierellia bacterium | reverse complement strand
GTGTTATAAATGAGCCAAATTATTGATATATATGCAAGAGAGGTATTGGATTCAAGAGCAAATCCTACAGTTGAAGTAGAGGTATATACTGAAGCAGGTGGATTTGGTAGAGCTATAGTTCCATCAGGAGCTTCAACTGGTGCATTCGAAGCAGTTGAATTAAGAGATGGTGACAAAGAAAGATATTTAGGAAAAGGTGTATTAAATGCAGTAGAAAATGTCAATAATATTATTGCAGAAGAAATTATTGGAATGGATGTATATGATCAAGTCGCTATAGATCAATTGCTCATTGCATTAGATGGAACAGATAACAAGGGTAGATTTGGCGCAAATGCTATATTAGGCCTATCTCTTGCAGTAGCAAGTGCAGCAGCAGATGAACTAGGGATGCCACTATATCAATATATTGGTGGAATAAATGCTAAAACACTACCAGTTCCAATGATGAATATTTTAAATGGTGGAGAGCATGCTGATAATAATGTAGATATTCAAGAATTTATGGTAATGCCAGTTGGAGCAAAAAGCTTTAGGGAAGCTCTAAGAATGGGCGCGGAAATATTTCACAAGCTAAAAGCTGTGTTAAAGGAAAAAGGTTTAAATACTGCAGTAGGTGATGAGGGTGGATTCGCTCCTAATCTTACTAGCAATGAAGAGGCCTTAGCAACTATAGTAACAGCTATAGAAAAAGCTGGATACAAGGCAGGAGAAGATATTATGTTAGCCCTAGATGTAGCTGCATCAGAGATGTACGATAAAAACACTAAGACTTATAACTTAAAGGGTGAAGGAAGAGTATTAACTGTAGATGAAATGGTAGACTACTATGAAGATTTAGTGAACAGGTACCCAATTATTTCTATAGAAGATGGTTTGGATGAAGATGATTGGGAAGGTTGGAAGATGTTAACAGAAAGATTAGGGAAAAAGGTTCAACTTGTAGGTGATGACTTATTCGTTACTAATACTGAAAGATTAGCTAAAGGCATAGAACTGGGTGTTGCTAATTCTATATTGATAAAATTAAATCAAATAGGCACACTAACAGAGACACTTGATGCTATTGAATTAGCAAAGGTAAATGGTATGACTGCAGTAGTTTCTCATAGATCAGGAGAAACAGAGGACACAAGTATAGCAGATCTTGCAGTTGCTACAAATGCGGGACAAATAAAGACAGGTGCACCTTCAAGAACTGATAGGGTTGCAAAATACAATCAACTATTAAGGATAGAAGACAGCTTAGGTGAAATGGCTAAATATAAGGGCAAAGCAACATTTTACAATTTGAATTCTAAATAAGCATGATTAGGGGGCCAATAGCCCTCTTTTCTTTCGTTAAATTAGATTGATTTTATGAAGTAGCTATGATAAACTATTAACGTTGAAAAATTTCGAAATAAGAGTTCATGAGAAGGTGGAGGTGTAAATATGACAATGCTATTTTCAATTACTATATTGGTTTCAAGTGTTTTACTAATTATTAGTGTATTGCTTCGTGAAAGTAGTTCGGAAGGCTTAGGAGCCATTAGCGGAAGTTCATCTGATTCATTGTGGGGAAAAAATAAAGGTACAAGCAAGCAAGCAATGCTAAACAGAGTTATTATTGTTTCTGCTGTTGTTTTTATAATATCAGCTGTTGCATTGGCAGCATAACTAAGGAGGAGAAGTAAATGGATTATTCAATAGCTGTCGCAATTGTGGCAGGTATATTAGCATTATTATTTTCTTTCAGCAAATTTTCTTGGATAGGAAAACAAGAACCTGGAAATGAAAGAATGCAAGAAATTAGTGGCTATATTCATGAAGGATCAATGGCATTCTTACAAAGGGAGTATAAATCTTTAGCAATATTTGTTGTTGCATTATTTGCTGTTTTAGTTATATTTATAGATTTACCAACAGCAATTTGTTTCGTATTTGGAGCTGTATGTTCAGCTATAGCAGGATATGTAGGAATGCAAGCTGCTACTAAAGCAAATGTTAGAACAGCAAATGCTGCAAAAGAATCTGGTATGACCAAGGCTTTAAATGTAGCTTTTTCTGGCGGAGCAGTTATGGGAATGATTGTTGTAGGCTTAGGTGTATTAGGAATTACTATTTCTTACATAGTATTTAAAAAACCTAGTATAATAACTGGTTTTAGTCTAGGTGCATCATCTATTGCTTTATTTGCAAGAGTTGGTGGAGGTATCTATACTAAAGCAGCTGACGTAGGTGCAGACTTAGTAGGAAAGGTAGAAGCAGGTATTCCAGAAGATGACCCTAGAAACCCAGCTGTAATCGCTGATAATGTTGGTGATAATGTAGGGGACGTAGCTGGAATGGGAGCAGACTTATTTGAATCATATGTTGGATCAATTATATCGGCTATCACATTAGGATTAGTAGCATATGGTGCTAATGGAGTTTCATATGCACTAATAGTAAGTGCAATAGGTATAATTGCATCAATACTAGGTGTTTATTTTGTAAAAGGAGATAAAGATCCTCAGAAATCATTAAACAATGGTACATTATCTAGTTCAATAATCACAATAATAGGTGCATTCATATTTAGTAATATTATTTTAGGTTCATATAAACCTTTTATTGCAATTTTAGTAGGTATAGTTGTAGGATTGATTATTGCAAAGGTAACAGAAATATATACTTCAGGTGATTATAAATACGTACAAAGAGTAGCAGAAGAATCAGAGACAGGGGCTTCAACAAATATTATAAGTGGTTTAGCAGTAGGCATGATGTCAACAGCTGTTCCAATTATAGCTATATCTATTGGAATTATTTTAGCTTACTATCTTTCTGGTGGTTCAACTGAACCTATACTAGGTTTATATGGCATCTCAATGGCAGCAGTAGGTATGTTATCAACTGCAGGTATGACTATTGGAGTAGATGCTTATGGACCAATAGCAGACAATGCTGGAGGTATAGCAGAAATGTGTGATTTGCCAGAGGATGTTAGAGAAATAACTGACAAATTAGACTCAGTTGGAAATACAACTGCAGCTGTAGGTAAGGGATTTGCAATAGGTTCAGCTGCATTAACAGCTTTAGCTCTATTCGTATCCTATACTCAAGCTGTAGACCTTGATAGTATCAATTTGACTAATCCTTCTACTATAGCTGGATTATTTATAGGCGGTATGTTACCATTTTTATTCTCTGCTATGACTATGAGTGCAGTAGGAAATGCAGCATCAAGTATGATTGATGAAGTTAGAAGACAGTTTAGAGAAATCCCAGGAATTATGGAGTACAAAGCAACTCCTGACTATAAGACTTGCGTGGATATAAGTACACAAGCTGCATTGAAGGAAATGATAATACCAGGAGTAATGGCAGTAGTTGTGCCAGTTGCAGTAGGAATTTTATTAGGAACAGAAGCTTTAGGTGGCTTGCTTGCTGGAGCTCTTGTAACAGGTGTACTAATGGCAATATTTATGTCTAATGCTGGTGGTACTTGGGACAATGCTAAGAAGTATATTGAAGAAGGACATCACGGTGGTAAAGGTAGCGAAGCACATAAGGCTGCTGTAACGGGGGATACTGTAGGAGACCCATTTAAAGACACATCAGGTCCATCTATAAATATATTAATAAAATTAATGACTATAGTGTCAGTAATCTTTGCTCAAGTATTTGTTAATATTGGCGGGATACTGTTATAATTAAAACAATAAATACTAGGCTCCTCTCGGTGAGGAGCCTTATTTTATCTAAATAAGCTGTATAAATATTTTTGAATATGATATAATCTTAAGGAATTATTAATAAATATGTTAT
>JAAYNS010000135.1 GCA_012520755.1 Tissierellia bacterium | reverse complement strand
GGATCTTTTAGCCCTAAGTCCATAATAGTCGTAATTGTTCCATTCTTGCCAACAAGTGTTCCTACATCTAATTTACCATCACTTCTGCTAGGCACATCTGCCATTGGAAAGCCAACTTCCCCTTTAACTTGCCCATTTTTATTTGCCACGATTAAGATCTTGCCTAAAGGGCCATCTCCTGATATTCTAAGAGTTAATAAATCCTTATTATTTTTCATCATAGATCCCATAATTACCCCTCCCGTAAGGGCCCTACCTAAAGCAGCTGTAGCAGTAGGTGAAGTATTATGGATATTTCTGGCTTTTTCTACTAAATTAGTCGATTTAGCCACAAATATTCTTAATTTACCAGACTTGTCAATAGCTCTAATCATATAATCTTTCATTTGCTCACCTTTATTAGAATAGTAAAAAGCTTCTATGTAAGAAATAATTAATGGAAGCTTTCTTCAAACTCGTTATAAAAGCCCCTGTTGGGGCTTTTATAACATTGCTTATTAAATAAATATATACTCAACTAAATATTAAATTCTATACTATAATTTAATTACATTGCTAGCTTGTAATCCTTTTTCACCTTCAGTAATTTCAAATTCAACCTCTTGATTATCTTCTAATGTTTTATAACCATCACCTTGAATTGATGAGAAGTGAACGAATATATCCTCTCCTGTTTCACTAGTTATAAAACCATAACCTTTTGTTGAATTAAACCATTTTACTGTACCTTTAGTCATTTAAATCCCTCCATAAATAAATACCATAAAGCTCCATTTTACACTATATTACCATAGATAATAAATCTATGTCAATTAATATACCCTTATTGACCATAAATATGTGCTAAATAAGGTGTTTCTAAGTATATTTACAAGCAGATTATTTTAAAGCGACAAAATTAATTCTTTCACTAGTTTCATTTGCATTTTCAATAGAAAAGGAATTATAAATGTCTACTTTATTAAACCCTGCTTTTTTTAGAATTTCAATTATATATTCAGATCTATAGGCTTTTTCAATATGTTTTTCATCAAAACGTATATATAATCCATCTTCATTTCTTTTAAAAAATGTCAGATAAAATTCACATAATTCTTTATCATCATCAAAATAGTTTTGCCAAGTATAAAAGATGTCTTCTCTATCTTCGATAAAGGTATTATTGCCGATAATATTCTTTAACTTGTAATAGGTATTAATATCAAAAATAAAAACACCGTTATTTCTTAAATGCTTGTACGCATTTTCGAAACATTTTAATAGTTCTTCTTCATTCAGAATATAGTTTATACTATCACATACGGAAACCACACAATCAAAATTCATGTTAATATTGAAATTTACCATATTTTGATTTAGCAGTTTAACATTCTTAAACTTACGTAGCTTTTCATAAGCTATTGCAAGCATTTCTGATGATAAATCAAAAGCTACTAAATTATATCTATTATTTGCTAAGTGATAAGTTAGATTTCCAGTTCCACAAGCCATTTCTAAAATATCTCTAGGCTTTAGATCATAGTGATTAAACAAGTCTATTATATAATTAGACCACATAAAATAATCATAATCATCCATTAATTTATCGTATAGTGATGCAAATTCTTGATAACTTCTCATAAAACCTTCCTAACTACTTTCAATATTTTTCTTCATCATATTTAATTTCGACTTTCTTTTTCTAGCAGTTATAATTCCACCAATTCTACCAGATTCTTTAGCAGTTAATCCTGCCCATCCTTCTTTTCTAATTTTATCAGCTAAGCCGAGTTCTGATGCAATTTCAAATTTCAAACTATTTTCATCTATTTCTTGTTCAGTTTTCTTTTTATTACTCATTATATCACTCCCCATATTATTATTTGGAAATGACATATTATTATACATTAAAGAGTAACTTGTAATTTAAAACTATGTATATAACAAATATTATTGCAACTGGAATATACCTAATGAATATAAAACTCTCTTTAACAAATGTTATATTATGTAAATCAAAGCTATAATCCATCTTTTCGCTAGCAGGTAATCTTTTTATAAGCCATATTAGTATAATACTACTTATTATTGCTATGATAGCCATAAATACTAATGACATAATAACTTTATTAAATTCTGGTACATAGGTATAGTTTATAGCATATTCATCTATTTCGCTTGAATAGTTAGTAATAATATATCCAATGATTAATGCTATACTATTATTCAATATATGTCCCAATATGGATGAAATAATAGAATTAGTTTTTATTAGTATAATACTTAATATAATAGCTAAAAATGTGGGACCAATAAAATTAAATATATTAAAGTGGAATAAACCAAACAAAACACTAGTTATAATAATAGATTTGACATTCCCAAGTTTTTCATAAGCACTATATATAGTACCTCTAAACATTATTTCTTCACAAACTCCAGGTGATATTGCAATAACAAGTATTCCTATAATAAACTCATAAGCATTTGTTGGAATAGGAATTGTAGATGGAACTGTTGAACTATAATTACTTAAGAAAGCCAAAAATAAAGCATTAAAGAACACTACTATTGGATAAGCAAATAGCATAATAAGAATTATTATTATTGCTTGCTTTAAAGTAATTGGATTTAATCTAAGTACAGACTTTAGAGAAAATCCTCTCAATTTCAAATACAAGATATTTGGTAATAGTATCAGTATATATTCCGTTATAAGTAGTCCAGAAAAAATCTCCCTACTTTGTACTAAATATCCAACATAAAGCAGTAATATACCTAAAACTAAATAAAGTATATTTACCTCAAAAATGCTAGGTTTTCTCATCCTCATAGAACTCCCCCTTAAAAAATCTACCTACAGTTTACTGTAGGCGTTTATTAATCAAAGGTAAAAATATAAGGGGTATTTCTATAATGTTCACCATAATTCAAACCATATCCGACAATAAAAAGATCTGGAATTATAAAACCGTTAAAATCAGGTGTTAGTTCAACCCTTCTTCTACTTGGTTTATCTAACATTACACATACCTTTATCGATTTTGGATTCTTTTCTTTAATATGTTCAATTACTCTCTCCAATGTATATCCAGAATCAATAATATCGTCTACTATAAGTACATCCTTGCCTTCAACGTTTGATCTCAAATCGTGTACTATATCAACAGTACCAGATGAAATTTCATCATTCCCATAACTTGCTGTAGTAATAAAGTCAATCTCTAAAGGAACAGAAATTTCTCTAATTAAATCAGCAGCAAAAATGAAACTACCTCTTAAAAGTGATACTACTAATAAATTTTTATCTTTATAGTGATTACTCAATTCATCACCTAAGGCTTTTACTCGAGTATTAATTTCTTCTCTAGAAAATAAGACCCTTTTTCTTTTGTTAAAATCCAAATCATTTCTCCTTTCAACTTATTCATAAAATAATTAGTATTTTTAAGAATCCTTTACTAATATTTGTTTTAATATTTGTTTTATTTCTACTAATTCTTTTAGTATTCTATTCAATGTATATTGAAAACTAATTAGTATTATTAATATTATAACAGTTAATATTAATTTTGCATTCATATTTTTTATCCTTCCAGTTCGTAATCTACAATTCTATTATTATCATTTTCGATATGATCTAATTTTGATATTGATACTTCAAAAGCAGTTTTTGTTTCTACTTTACCATTGTTTAACTTCTTTTGATATTCCCTACTTTGTACTCTTCCCCAGATCTTTAAATGATCACCTACAAGTAAATTCTCACAATATCTTGCGTTTCTCCCCCAAGCTATACATGGAATATAATCAGACTTATTATAAGGTCTGTTGACTGCCAATAAGATATCGGTTATCTCCCTACCAAATGGAGTTGTTCTATATATAGGTTTTTTACATATAAAACCATCTAAATATATGTCATTTGGTTTTCTTAATTTATCTTGCAATTCTTCTGCCGCTGGAATCATTATTTCCCTTGCAAAAATAGTTAAAACTAATCGATTATTAGATTCTACATATCTATTGTAAGATCTAAGTTGTCCTTCAATTATAACATACTTTCCTATTTGATAGTTAAAATTAAATATCAATCTTTCAGAAATTGTTATAGGTAAAATATCTGTAGAAGAACTTAGTCTTGCAACTTCTAAATCAAAAACATAAAACTTTTCTCCGTACATTTCATGGCTAAATTCCAACTCTGAAACTATCCTACCAACTAAACTTGCCTTATTTGTCTCAATGATTTTATCCACAATACTACCTCCCTATTCATATGTTAATTCCTTTTTCTATAGATATTCTTGAGACTGCTATTTTATGCATTTAAAAAAGTTGGGTTTACCCAACTTTAATAATTAAGGCGAATAATATTATATGGTTTTTTGTTCAATATGCTATTTCCTAATATTATATTAAGTATAGTTGCTGCTAATACTGGATATATAATTATTTCATCACATGAGTTTATCTCTAATGCAAACTCAAATGGTTCTATCCTTTCTCCATAGAATGGTACAATATCTCGTTGTAAACATAAATTTGCTACAATATGTTCATCTATATTATAACTGGAGATGGTCAGGCATGCTTTGTTATTAAAACCATAATTTATTGCAATTACATTTTCTAAACTAGCTAATAATGGTATCATACCTTCTGCATCTAAATTATAAACACAAACTTTACTTTCTTTAAACAATTTTATTACAGTATCTAAATAATTATTAGTAAAAGATGAATAAACTACAATATCAAAATTATAACATGAAGATTCTTCCACATTCAAGTCCTCAACTACATAGTCACAAAGGATAATAGTTCTCTTATTATTGCTATATACAATCAGATTATTCATGCTCCTGAATATAATATTATAGCCTGCAATTTCAAAAAACTCTTTGGTAAATCTTAATAAGTTACGTCTGCTACCTTCTTCAATAAGTCCTATGAATATAATATTTTGATTCACAAAAATCCCTCGTTATTTCATTAATATTTGCCTACCACTGTTGTCAATTTCAAAATTATCTTTGTAAATTAATTGTGAAACTGGTGTAAACTCATATCCCTTCTCCTGTAGTCTTTGTATTATTATAGGTAAATATTCTCTTATATATTTTGCATTATTATGACATAGAATAATAGAACCATCAGTAACATTTTTTACTACTCTGTCTACTACTGGTTCAACCCCCAACTCTTTCCAATCCAGAGAGTCAATGTCCCATTGAATAGTATAATACCCCAATTCTCTTGCAGTTTGAATTAACATATCATTATAATCACCATAAGGTGGTCTAAAAACTATTGGTTTTTTATTTGTTAATTCTTGAATCTTAATTCCAGTTGTTTCCAACTCACCCCTAATCTCTTCTCTAGAAAGTTGTGACATATTGGGATGAGTACTTGAATGGTTGCCTATTTCATGACCTCTATTATGTATTTCCTTAACTTGATGTGGATACTCGTCTATCCAAAATCCAACCAAAAAAAAAGTAGCTTTAACATTGTACTTATCAAGGATATCAAGAATATTCAGCGTATAATCATCTCCCCAAGCACAATCAATTGTAATTGCTATTTTTTTGTCTTTTCTATCGACGCTATATATTGGGAGTTCCTTTTTTGAAGCAAATACTTCACTTATCTGCCCACTATTTTTTATATAAATTATTAATAAAATTATAATAGACACTAGTATGATTAAAAATTTTAAAATTGTCCTATATCTATAATATTTCATTATAATCCCTCCTGTATACTATAGATATTCTTTTTCAAATAAAATATTACTTCAATAATTTGCTTAATTTATTAATTGTTCTCTATTATCGTATATTTTATACATAATTAAAAATAGTAACAGGATATTATTTATTTACGTG
>JAAYNS010000134.1 GCA_012520755.1 Tissierellia bacterium | reverse complement strand
TCTTTTATATATCTATATTGGGCATCCTTTTTCTTATATTTTGCCGGATAATTCAAATCAATTTCTATATCTTCTTTCTTTTCAATTTCTTGCTCTTTTAATGATTCTACATTCTTAACTGGTTCAAAAACATCTATAGGCTCTTTACACACTGGGCATTCCCCTAATTCAGAAAGAGGCTTACCTTCTTTTTCTTCATCATAAATATATCCACACACACTACATTTGTATACCATCAACTCATCCCCTTACCCAAAGTATTTTCATCTATTAGTTTAATTTATACCCAGAAGATACAAAAAATGTTCAATGTACATAGAAAGAATCCTCGACAAGCTCGGAATGACAGATTCACTGACTTGAAAAAAAGGCTTATGAGAGAGAATTGCAAGACCTAGAATTTTTTATTTGAATGAGCTATTGAATTCTTTAAATCTGAAACAGTGAACTTTTTTCTATTATCATAAGCCAAAGGTCAAATTTAACAATTACCTTCATAAACATATTTTAGATTTTTTCTTGCAATATTGGCTAAATCATAAACCACTTTTACTTGTGTTGGACCCTTATCTTGCATTTTATAAGATGGGAAAAACCTTGATATGTGAAGAGGGATATTTGGATCAATAGATGCGATGAAGTCAGAAAGCTCTATTATCTCCTCTTCACTATCATTTTCACCAGGTATTATTAGAGTAGTGACTTCTACATGGCTATACTTTGCAGCTAAGGCAATAAAATCCTTAACCCTTTCTAGATTGCCACCGATTTTTTCATAAAAGTCATTGGTAAATCCCTTTAAATCAATATTAAAAGCATCTATATATGGAAACAAGTCTCTCATTGGTCCTTCATTAAAACATCCATTGGTAACAAGAACATTTTTCAACCCATTCTCTCTAGCCAATATTGAACAATCCCTTACATATTCATATCCTATTAAAGGTTCATTATAGGTATAAGCTATCCCTATGTTAGCTTGGCCCTTTAATTTTAAAGCTAGCTTTACCATATCCTCTGGTCCAATATTGTCCACCATTACTTCACCTTTAGAAGCAAAAGATATGTGATGGTTTTGACAAAAAGAACACTTTAAATTGCAACCAAAGCTTCCTATTGATAGGATGTTTTTCCCTGGACTAAATCTTCTAAGAGGCTTCTTTTCAATAGGATCAAGGTTTATGCTTGTAATAAGCCCATAATTAATTGGAACGACCTTACCATCAACATTACTTCTAGCCCTACACAGACCAACTTGCCCATTGCTTAAATTACAGTAATGGGGACAAATATCACATTTTATTTTACTCATGTCTCACCACCTGGAATCTTTCTAACTTATAATTTTCATTAGGCTTTATCCCAGCTTTTCTTAAGGCTATAGAAATCTGTTCCTCAGCTGTATCAACCCCATCAAGATTAGGAAGCAACAAGCCCCTCCTGTGTCCTTTACTTACAATTACTCCATACTCTTTAGGGTCTAGCTGGTCAATAGAACTAATCTCTTCAGCTTGACCCAATACATCTACACTGTATATTAATCTTGGAAGTTCTTCCTCAGTGACAGGAGGAAATCTTGGATCCTCTAAACCTGCACTAATAGCATTTCTGATTATCTCATCAGCTATACTTTCTGTAATAGGAAAAATAGTCCCAATACAACCGCGTAAACTACCATCTAATTTTAAAGAAACAAAGACTCCTGCCTTATTTTCTAACATTTCTTTACTCAGATTATCAGGCCTTTTAATTAACTTATGATTAATTACGTAGTTTTCTAGTGTTTGACGGGCAAGCCTTACATATTCATCCTCTTCTTTCTTTAAGGACTCTATCCTTTGTAATTCCTTGTCTAAAAATATTTTATCCAAATGTCGATTTTCGTCATCTCCCAAGACCTTAAAGGATGCAACTGCATATCCAACGCCAAAGGGTCCTTCATAGGAAAGAAGGTCTGAATCAAGGCCTTTACCATCTAGGGCTCCTGTCATAATAACAAATGACCTAAGACCACATTCTGCAGCCTTCTCACAAAACTCTTCATCAAATTGAAGAAATTTTATAAAATCTCCACTTTTCATAGCTTGAGTTACTTCCCTGTCAAATATAGGTCCTTCTTCTCTGTAGCCATAAGGACCAGCGTCTTTCAACATATGAGACAAGTCTCCACTAGCAATAAAGACTATTTTTTTATTGCTTTTTTCCGCAACCTTAGCAATAGATTTTCCAAACTCATAATGCTGTAAAAATGAAAGTCCTGAAATAGATATACGAACTGTTTTATAATCCTTGTAGTACTTATTTACAAAATATAAGGGAATCATAAAGCCATGATCTAGCTTCTTATTTCTTTCCCCCAGACTCCCTGCAGGGATGCCTTGACTTTCTGCTTCCTTAGAAATCTTAATAGCCATATCTTCATCATATTCTGTTTCTATTGATACATTCCTATAGCCAAAATCTCCAAAGTCTCCTTTTGCCCTTTTCCCAGGAGAAATATGAAGATAGTCAGAGTACATTATAGAATGAGGAGTCGTAATAATTATTGTATCTGGTTTAATATCAGATATTTCCCTTGCAATTTTGTCATATGCATCGACAGTTTTCTGTATCTGTCTTTCCTCTCCTCTTCCAATTTCCGGCAAGATTAACGGTGGATGAGGTACAATATAGCTTGCAATAATTGACATCTTTCCACTTCCTTTCTTACTGTAAATAGTATCAAATAGTGTGAATCTTTTCAACAATTAAGAAAACCCTCATAATATGAGGGTTTTCAACCAAAATCAAACAAGATAATATTTACTTTCTGCCATTTGCTATTGTTTTAATAGTTATAAGAATTAGCACTATAATTCCTAAATATCCTGTATATGGATAAACAGTACCAACTAATTGCCCAAATGGTAATTGTCCACCAATAAGAGCCAAAATTGTAAAAACAACTACTGCTATTTGGTTTCTCTTAGTACCTTCTTCTCCACCAAATTTTGTAGCAGTTACCCACAACATTGGAGCTGCAGTAGAAAATATTTCAAATAAGAGAATTATTGAAAATACAAAGCTTACAGTAGGAGAAATTAAATCTGATAAATATAGGTTTGGTATTTCCAATATTGCAATTTTATCAATATATGATAATAGGGCTATATTTAAAAGAAGACCAGCAGTCATCAAAGCTATACCACCTACAATTGCTCCTAAAACAGCTTCTTTTTTTGTACTTGCACCTTTTCCCATTTCAGTCAAGAATGGAATTGAACCTGTAACATTATAAGCTACATAAAGAATTCCTGCTAACCACCATGTACTTGTACTTGATGTAGCCTTTGGCAATTCACCAACTGCTGCCATGTTTTCTGCAACATTAGCAAGACCAGCTGGATTTTTTGCTAGGGCAACAATAGAAATAATTATGGTAAATGCTATTGTAATAGGTCCTAAAAGTCCAATAATATCAACTATTCTTTGCAATCCAAATAAGTTTACCACTAATACCAATGCTGCCATAATTAAAGTTCCTACAACTTGGGGAGTACCAAAGTATTGATGCATCGTTGCTCCCGCACCAGATATCATTACTACTACAACCATAAATAAGAAAATAGGTATAAACCATTGCAAAAAGGCACCAAAAATCTCACCACAATAGTACTTAAATGCATCCAAAGTATCATTCTTGTGTTCATAGCCAAACCTCATTAATATAGCCCCTGAATATGAGAATAAAAACATACTTATAAATATTCCACCTATACTATAAATACCATATGCAGTAAAAAACTGCATTATCTCTTGCCCTGTAGCAAATCCAGAGCCTATCATAAATGCTACAAAAGCTCCAGCAAACTTTATGACGTTTTTAACACTTGTTTTTCCTTCCATTAATAAACCTCCTTTATTAAATTATTTTATTATTAATTCAGATGTTTTCAATAAGCACTCAATCAATAAGCCCATATCCTTATGCAAGTTTATCCTTACATAGTTCTTGCCTAATCCATCATAGCCTTCACATGGTACTGCTTTTAGTCCAGCTCTTTCCATTACTTTAATTAAATCAATAGAATCATCTTCACAATAAACCATAGATATGGGTACATTTACTGATGTATAGCCAATTCTTAATTTTGTATCCTCAAGAGCTTCAATAATCCTCTTCTTTCCACTATTAACATTAGATCTACACTCTTTT
>JAAYNS010000019.1 GCA_012520755.1 Tissierellia bacterium | reverse complement strand
TTCACATTTATCTACTGATACGACATATTTTATAAAAACTACGAATCTAAATCTTCATCAAAATGATAGATTTTATTTATAAGAAATTGAACAAACCAAACTGCTACTATGGTAAACAGTACAGTGGTAATCATTTTGCTTATATTATTGAATAAGTTGTATTTACCTAATATAGAGAATATAGCTAAAACTATAATAAAAGCAAGAATTATAAATAAAACAAACAATATACCAATCTTTAACAACCTTTTAACCTTAGACATATGTTGCCCCCTAAAATATTCTACTTGTTGCACATAATTATTAATACGTCGTAACTGACAGTGATTATAATATAAGTATATTATAGAATTATAAATTCTTAAAGAATTAAGTCTTTACTTCTCATGCACTGCTTACAACAATTAGATCCTAATTATTCTAAACAATGCACGAAATATATTTGTTTAAAGTTCCTGAAACCCTTGATTTTTAAAGTTTTATTACACCCATCACTATTATTACACGTTCCCCCGTGGCTGCTACAACAAGGTTCTTATACGATCCATATTCCTTCCTTTCTACCCTAAGGTCTTCTAAGGATTTTGGAATGTAGCACAGTATATCTTAATTGACCATTTAAAAATTTCGATTTCACAAGATCTACACTGTTTACATCAATTTTAATTTTCTCTACCTCACTATTTAATACTTCAGTATAAAATCCATCCTTTAATTTTACCCTTCTACCCAGGGTTAGGTGGGGGCTAAAATCACGATTATCTACCTTAAAACCTTCTTCCCTTAGCCTTTTATGTAATTTATCATAGATTCCTATTAAGCTATGGTTTTTCTCCATACCAAGCCAATATATGTTTCCTTCTCTTCTTTTGAAATATCCTATTTTATTTGGATTTAAGATAAAGGACTGGGTTTTAATTTCATTCATTAGGCTCTTAATTAAGTCTACCTTATCCTTTTCTATATCTCCTAAGAATTCTATGGTTATATGCAGATGCTCGTCATCTACAAATTTACCTTTACTGGAATTAGCCTTAAGCTTATCTTTAATGTTGTTTATTTTAGTTTTTTCTTCACTTGATAAGTTGATTGCGATAAATAACCTCATTTGAAAGCTCCTTTTTCGTAATAATTGTAAAATACAGCTTAGTATCATCTTTCATATCTAGAATCATAAGTTCAGAAGGACTATTTATAATAATTATCTTATCTCTTTGTGTTTATTTTTACCCATTTTTTAATAATATCATATTAAACTTACCTTATCTTCTTCTACATCTTTGCGAGTAAATTCTTTTCTATCTTTGAATACTGATTTATCTATGCCTTGAAAAATTGCGAATTTTATAGAGTGCTTACATTGATTTGAAACAAGTAACCCCATATTTGTATAAAAACTCTTCAAGTTCCGATATGAAGTACCATGCATTTTTATGATCAACAAAATCATGATACCCTCTGCCTATCTTCCTTTATTCTCTTGTTCAGCTTCCAAAATTTTTCTGATGGGTCAGCCTCTTCACTTAGTAATTCTATATATTCCTTATTAAGCTTATCCATATAGGTTTCCTGCCAATCAGCAATTTTGTTTTTAAAAAGTGTCCAGTTCCTTTTTATAAATCCCTGTTCTCGTATATATCAAAAGTTGTGTTATTTCAAATCTCTGCTTTCGTAGTTCCTCATTATCAGTAGTTAAATGCAATCCATAAGTTTTGTATTCTTCCCAGTTTTTCTTGCCAACTTATTTTAAATCATATTCTTCTTCAATAGCTGTAAATCCTTCAGTATAGTCAATAATGGCCTTGTGGATAACTACTGTAACTATTTATATTCCTTCATATAAGTAATATTATTATCTATTACTAGCCTCTTTAACTATTCTAAACAATTCTTTATTAAGATATATCCTTTCTCTTCCAATCTTTTCTGAAACTAAAAATCCTTCTTTTTCTAAAATAGATAAATACTTAGCTGCAGTCTTTCTTGAGATATTAAGGCCCTCTTCTATATAGCCAATTTTCGTATAGAATTCAAAGAATATCAGATTTACTAATTCTCTCGAATAGATGTTGGGAAACCTCTCTCTTATTTCTTCTGCTGTTTTTTCTAGTAATATATTTATTTTTTTTACAAGCAGAAGCGTTTCTTCTGCTGTTTCCTCAACACCTTGTAGTATAAATAGTATCCAATCTTCCCATTTACCTTCATTAGTTACACTTTGAAGTAATTCATAATAAGCAGATTTGTTTCTAATGATAAACTTGCTTAGGTATAATATAGGACTATCTAATAAGTCTTTTAGGACTAAGTATAGGACATTAATTATTCTCCCTGTCCTTCCATTTCCGTCATAAAAAGGATGGATGCATTCAAATTGATAATGTATGATCGCTAACTTTATAAGGGAATCAATATCATCATAATCATTGTTAATATATCGTTCAAGGTTATCTAAATATAATAATATTTCTTCTTGACCACTGGGTGGTGTATATATTACTTCTCCTGTAGTTTCATTCTTAAGTACAGTACCTGGGAGTTTTCTAACACCTCCTTTATCTGGTTCTATAACCTCATGTATATCGATAATCATGTTAGTTGACAAAGAATCATTTTTTTTAATTAGTTCATAACCTTTCCATAATGCAGTTCTATAATTAACAACCTCTTTAGCCGAGGGAGAAGTGTAGCTTTCACTACTCATTGTTTTAAACAATTCATCATGAGTAGTTACAATGTTTTCTATCTCTGAGCTATCTTTAGCCTCGTTTATTGTTATTGCATTTATTAAGATATTTTTGTTAGGTATCATTTCTGAAAAACCTTTTAGTTCTGCCAAGGCTCTATGGGATCTGGCTAATTGTTTTAAAATGTATTTGGTTTCAAGTTCAGCATTTGGTGGTAACTTAGATAGTGAGTTGCCCATTTTTTCACTCCTTTTTATTTGGTATATATATTATATAGGTAACTTATTCCTATTACAATAGAATATAGGTAATTTTAAGTGTTTTTTACTCATGTTT
>JAAYNS010000133.1 GCA_012520755.1 Tissierellia bacterium | reverse complement strand
TTTCTTTTGCCTCTGTGGGGTTCTGGGCTTAGGTAGGGGCAGTCTGTTTCTATTAGGAGCTTATCCAGAGGAATTTCTTTGGCTACATCTTTTACTACTCTGCTGTTTTTAAAGGTTACTGGCCCAGCTATGGATATATAGAAACCTAGTTTTATATATTCTTTTGCCATTTCTACGCTTCCAGAATAGCAGTGCATGATGCCTCTAAGCGATCCATCTTTGCCTGCTTCTTTTAATATGTCGAAGGTTTCTTGGGATGCATCTCTGGTGTGGATTACTACTGGAAGATTTAATTCTTTGGCAAGCTTTAATTGCTCTTTAAACACCTTCCTTTGTATGTCTCTTGGTGAGTTATCGTAGTAAAAATCAAGACCTATTTCCCCTATGGCTACTACTTTTTCCTCTAAGGATAGTTCCCTTAATATATCTAAATAATTGTCTTCTGCATCTTCTGCATCATGGGGATGAACCCCTACTACTGCATAGATGTGGTCATATTTCTTTGCAAGTTCTACACTTGCTTTACTTGTTTTAATATCTGCGCCTATATTGAAGACTAAATCTATATTATTGGCCCTTAGGCTTTCAATTAATATTTCTCTATCGTCATCAAATCTATCGTCATCAAGATGAGCGTGGCTGTCTATAAACATTTATTTCACTTCCATTTTATTTGATGTATTTATTATATAGATAATGGATTCCCTTCACAATAGAATATGGGAAGATTTAATTCAGCCTTACTATTATTATTTCTATCTTTTCTAAGGCTAGGGTATATGCTACATAATATATTCTTGAAGGGATATCACTATCACAGGTTTTGTGGAGGATTAGAGATTCATATAGGTCATTAATTCCTTCTACATCATCCCTATGTTTGGATTGTATTTTCCTTAGCAGGTTTTCTTCTACCTTGCTCTTTAATAGTATCCGATATGTCATATAGTCACTCCTAACATCTATTTTGTTTGGCTTATGCTTTTCCAAGCAAAAAGAACCGTCCCTTTTGCTTGCCTTTTGCTTGCCTTTTGCTTGGGTTTAGGAGATGACAGCTCCGTCTTTTACTTCTTCTAGTGTTGTTAGTAGGGAGAGTTTACCTTGGTCGTCTTCTGCTGCTAGGATCATTCCTCTGGATTCTATTCCTCTTAGTTTAACTGGCTTTAGGTTTGTGATGGCTACTACTTTTTTTCCTATTAAGTCTTCTGGGGAATAGAAGTCCTTTATGCCTGAAACTACTGTACGTGTTTCGTCTCCAATTTCAAGTGTTAGTACTAGCAATTTATCTGCTTTAGGATGATTTTCACAATTTACTACTTTTGCTACCTTTAATTCAATTTTTGCAAAATCATCTATTGTTACTTCTGGTGTTTCTTCTACTTCTTTCTTTTCTTCCACTTTTCCCACTTCCTTCTTCTTTGTTCTCCTATCTATTAAGGCTTGGTTTGCTTTTTCTAAGATATCTAATTCTTTTTCTATTTCAAGTCTTGGGAATATAATATTTCCTTTTTCTACTCTATTACCTGCAATGCTGTCTTCTTCTGAATTCCAGATTTTTGTGTCTTCCCAATTTGCTTGTGCTTTTATTCCTAGTTGCTGTCTTATTTCTATTGATGTCTTGCCCATAAATGGTTTCAACAATACTGATATTATTCTTAGACTTTCTGACAGATTGTATAGGACTGTATCTAGTCTGTCTTTGTTTTCATCTTTTGCTAATATCCAAGGCATTGTCTCATCAACATATTTGTTTGTTCTTCTAATTAATTTCCATATTTCCTCTAAGGCTGCAGAGAAGTTGAATTTATCCATTTCTTCTTCTACCTTGTCTGCTGTTGAGACTGCAAGTTCTCTTAAGGAAGCATCTACTTCTTCTTGACTCTTTGGTGATGGGATTATTCCCTCATTATATTTTTCTACCATACTTACTGTTCTACTTAGTAGATTTCCTAGATCATTTGCCAGGTCAGAATTTAATCTGTGAAGGAATTTTTCTCTTGTAAATGAACCGTCTTGACCAAATGTAAATTCTCTTAATAGGAAGTATCTGAATGCGTCTATTCCATAAAGGTCTATTATTGGCTCTGGATAAATTACATTTCCTTTTGATTTTGACATTTTATCGTCATCAAATAAGATCCAACCATGACCAAATATTTGTTTTGGCAGTGGTATGTCTAAGGCCATTAGCAAGGATGGCCAGATTATTGAATGGAATCTCATAATCTCCTTTCCTACTAGATGAACATTAGCAGGCCAATAGTCTTTGAAGTTTTCTTGATTTTCTGTTCCATATCCTAAGGCTGTTAAATAGCAGGATAGGGCGTCTACCCATACATAGATTACATGTTTTTCATCAAAGGGTACCTTTATTCCCCAATCAAAGGATGTTCTGGATACGCTTAGGTCATCTAATCCTTCTTTTATGAAATTTATCATTTCATTTTTTCTTGATTCTGGTTGTATGAAGTCCGGATTGTCTTGGTAAAGTTTTAATAGTTTGTCTTTGTAATTTGATAACCTAAAGAAATATGATTCTTCTTCTGTGATTTGTGTCGGCCTATTGCAGTCAGGACATTTGTCCCCATCAACTAATTGGGCTTCTGTCCAGAAGGATTCACATGGTGTGCAATAGTATCCTTTATATACTGATTTGTAAATTTCACCTTTTTCATAGAGCTTTGTAAATATCTCTTGTACTGCTTTTTCATGTTTTTTATCTGTTGTTCTTATGAAAGAGTCATAATCTATTTCAAGCATTTCCCAAAGTTTCTTTATACTTGCTACGATTGTGTCTACATATTCTATTGGTCCTAGGCCATTTTCAGCAGCTTTTTCTTGGATTTTTTGTCCATGTTCGTCTGAGCCTGTTGTGAAGAATACATCATAACCTTGTAGTGTTTTAAACTTTTTTATGGTATCTGCAGCTACTGTTGTATATGTGTGTCCGATGTGCAGATTGTCGCTTGGGTAATAAATTGGTGTTGTTAAATAATATTTTGGCTTTGCCATTGATTTTTCCTCCTCTGTTTATTAATACTAAGGGTGTTCATGATAATAGAAATAGGTTCACTAAATTTCTATTATCATGAGCTAGGTAACAACAAAAAACCTTCATCTCATTATGTAGAGACGAAGGTAAAATTCGCGGTACCACTCTAGTTCATTTAAACCTTGCGGTTTAAATCTCATTAGGTTCTAAACCTATTAATTTAACGGTTATTACCGTTACAGCCTATTAGACTGTAAAATTTAGGGGCCATGTTCAGATAAGCTTATACGCTAGTTTTCACCTTATCTAGCTCTCTATTGAATAAGGATTATCCTACTCTTCCCATCATCATTTCTATATATTGATATATTATCCATAAATAATGATATGATTATACCAAGTAATTTATGGAAAGTCAAATACATCACTGCACAGTTCACATTTTTATGCTAGACTTCTAGATAGTATCGAAATGTTGCCTTATCAATATTAGCTTGCACTATTTTTTTGATTTTCTTTATATGATTTAGGGATACATTTTCATTATATTTTATAAAGTAGTCCCACCTTCTAATGATATTTTTACCGAAATGGAATTGTGAAAACTCAAAAAAGAGGCATAGGGCATTGAAGAAATATGACTCCCCAATACTAGAACAATCAATTTTAATAGTGAGGCCAAAATTTTTTACTGTTGTTAATAGTATTGTTTGATATATTGCATGGAAATTTATTTCTAGTATATTGTCTTTTATTCTTATGTATTTATATAGATCTAAAACGACACTCATATCATTTTTAGTAAAGTGTGTTTCATCTAGGGAATAAATTTTGTTTATTAATGAATCATCGGCTACTCTTGCTAAATTTAAGTTTCCAAAGGAAGGCAATGAATAAAAAACTAAATAATCATCTAGAAGCTCTTGTGCTTCTCTATTGTCTATGTCATGGTGGATCATTTCCAAATCCATATAGCTACGACAGCGTTTCCTGTGGATTTGAGGGGTACAGCCATACCATCTTTTAAAATGCTTATAATAGTATTTTACATCTGAAAAGTCAAACTTTTCTGCTATGGATGCAATGCTATCATCAGTTGTTAAAAGGAAATGCTCTGATTTAATTATCTTTTCAAAATTAACTCTTTCCAGAAAGCTAAAATTACTAATATCCTTCCAGAAATGGCAAAAATAATTTTTTGATATATACTCACGGGATGCTATGTCATCAAGGCTTATCCTTTCATAAATGTGGTCTTCAATGTATTTTACTACCCTGTGGTATCTGTTAAGCTGACTAGATGGTATTTGGTCTGAATTTAGAAATTGGATCCAATTGAAGTCATTTACCATGGAGTCAATTAGTTGTTCTTCATATATTGTATAAATATCATCTGAGACTTTGCTTTTATTTATTTTGCTTAACAATATTCCAATAAGTTTATTTCTAAACATTATCTTATATTCTCTTTTAGCACAATCAAAATTGTCACATCTGATTCTAGAGCATTTTTTAGAATACATATTATTTCTGAAATACATGTACTTAATATATGGGTATTTCTTTTCATAATAGTTTAGGTCAATATAAAAAAAGGCAACTACTGATTCATGTATTATGCTTTGAATAGAGTGAATTGAATTATTGTTAATAATGTAGAAGTCTCCCTCTTTTACATATGCACATTCTTGGTTTATGATTACATTTATATCCCCTTTTAATGGCAATATTATCTCTGTTATGTTTTCGTGGGAATGTATAGGATATCTTATTATGTTGGTAATCCTGAGTGAAATAGGGTTATTGTTATCAGTAAACATCTTTAATCAACTCCCATTAATTCACAAACACTTTTTATAAACTTCCTGTCCCCAATTATATAATTATATCATGTTTTAGTGATTTTTTCCATAAATGTTAGTCAAAAAATAAGCAGCCTAGGCCGATTAAGTATCTAGCCTTGGCTGCTTAAGATAGTTCTTGCTTATCTTAGTCCAGGGGACTTGTATATTCATTGTTTTTTGTTCTCATCTTAAATTCTTTTATTGCTTCATCTGCTATGGTATTATCCTTTAGAATATCGTATATCATCCCTGTAAATATCTTGGCCCCGTACATCATGCCCTTAGTTCCTATTGATGAACCGCTTGCTGATGTAGCTTGCCATGAATGGTTTGGTACTCCAAGTGGGAAGGTTGAGGTGAGAAATAGATTCATAGGCATATTCCATGATACATCTCCACTATCTGAGGAACCTGTAACTGAAACTTTACTAATGTCTTCTTTTTCTACTAGGCCTTCAAATATTGCTATATCATTATCTGAACTTCCAAGATATTTTATTTTTTCTAAATCCACCATTTTTGGATCTAAGGTGTCTTGCAGGTCTTTTGCATATTGTATTTCTTCATCGGTATATGATGGACCTTCGATTTCTTTCATATTTTTATATGTTAAATCAAATAATACATCATTAGGAAGGAGCTCATAGCATCCACCTAGGTTTATTATTTCAACGCTTGTTCCTGTCATTAGACCTGCTCCTCTTGCTATGTCATATAGCCTTTGGCTTATGCCTTCTACATCTTTTCTTTTTGGTGCTCTTACATAGTACCAAGATTCAGCCTCTGCTGGTACAATATTAGGTGCTCCCCCTGCATTTGTAATGGTGTAGTGTATCCTTGCCTTGTCAATGACATGCTCTCTCATATAGTTTGCACCAACATTCATTAGTTCAACTGCATCAAGGGCTGATCTGCCTGATTCAGGAGATTGGGCTGCATGGGCAGAAATTCCATGAAATCTAAATTTCATAGTATTCATTGCTAAGAAGGCCTCTTTTATTGCAGAGTTTACTGCCATAGGGTGCCAGCTCAGGGCTATGTCACAACCTTCAAATGCTCCAGCCTTAATCATTTTACCCTTTCCTATTAGGGTTTCTTCTTCAGGGCATCCATAAAACCTTATTGTTCCTTGGGTTTTTGTTTTTTCAATAAATTCTTTTGCTGCTAGGGCCGCTCCAAAGGCTGCTGCTCCTAACATATTGTGTCCACAACCATGGCCGCAAGCATCATTTTCTACAGGATTATATTCTGTATCTAGCTTTTGTGATAATCCCGGTAATGCATCATATTCTCCTAAGATGGCTATAACAGGGTAGCCACTACCGTATTCGGCATAGAATGCGTGGTCCATCCCTGGTGTGTTTACTATTTTAAAGCCCTTGTCTTCTAAGGTCTTTCTGTATAGGTTTGCTGATTCTTTTTCTTCACCAGAGACTTCTGGATTATTCCATATTGTCATATTTACTTGATTTACTTCATCTGTAATACTTTCTAAATAGTTTATTAGCTCTTTTTTATCCATATTTCCTCCACTTTGTATTATATATTTAATCTATCTTAATTATCTTTTCTTATACATTATTACCCATAAAAAACAATAGTAAAATGTAAAAATAATTAATTGCTAGGAGATGAATATTTTTACTTTTTTAGCATTTTTTTCGTTATTGGAATAATATAGTATGTATTGGTGACAATATCTTTAGATTGTAATAGTCTTTTCTGAATATTTCGGATTTGGGTCAAAAATTTGACAATATATACTAAGTAGTATACAATCAAAAAATAACCAAAAATAGTTACAAAATAGTTACAATTTTTATTAATTGCTAGCTAAATTATTATTTTGTAGCGAAATTTAAGGAGGTATTTTATGAATAGCATAAAGATCACAAAGGATATGAAGTTTAAAATCCTTATGATCCTAGCTATGGTAACCACAGTACTATTAGGTTTTTATGTGTACCAAGGAAATGATGTAGTTGTAAATATTGACGGTGAAGAAATGACATATATGACTTATGCCAAAACAGTAGAGGAGTTTGTTGAGGCTGAAGGATTGGAGGTAAAAGAAGGGGCTTACTTAAGTATCCCATTAGATTCAGAAATCAAAGGCAATATAGAGCTTACTATAAAGAATCAGAAGAATTACACTTTAGATGTTGGCGGAGATTTAACTAATGTAAAGTCTGTCCATACTAAGGTGGAAAAGATCATAAAAGATGCAGGCATTAAATTAAGTAAGGATGACTATACACTTCCTGCTTTATCAAGGGAAGTAAAGCCAAATTCAACTATTAAGGTCTATAAGGTGACCGAAGCTGTGGAAGTTGTAGATAGTGAAATCCCATTTGATGAACAGGTTACTATGAATAAGGACCTGGATAGAGGGACTATAAATGTAGTTCAAGAAGGTAAAGCTGGACTGAGAACACAAGAAGTTAAAAATAGATATGTTAATGGCGCTTTAAGTTCATCTATTGTTTTAAAGGATGAAATAGTGGAAGAGCCAACTACTCAGATTGTTGAAAAGGGAGCTAGAGATTTAGTTATTGCTACATCAAGAGGAGATACTAGATATAAAAAGTCTATAACAATGCAAGCCAGTGCTTATAGTGCAGAATATGCAAGTACTGGGAAAAAACCAGGTGATAAATATTATGGAATTACTGCCTCTGGTACAAAGGCAAGACCTGGTGTAGTAGCAGTTGACCCAAGGGTAATTCCACTGGGTACAAAACTATATATTCAATCCCTAGATAGTACAGATGATTATGGATTTGCTGTAGCAGAAGATACTGGAGGGGCTATCAAAGGCAATAAGATTGATTTGTTCTTCCCTACTGAAAGTGAATGTTATAAATTTGGTAGAAGAAATGTAAAAGTTTATATTTTAGAGTAATAAAAAGTTCCCAAATTAATTTGGGAACTTTTTTAATTAAGATAATAAATATAATAGAAAAATGATAATACTACTAAGCGAACATTTGCAGGAGTGACCTTTAGAATTATTCACTCCGAAAGTGAGAGCGTGTATTTTTATCATTTTTCTTGACATAGTCTTATCAACTATTAAATGTAACTAATTAATTTTGATTTCGTAGATTTCTGTTGAGAGGTATGGAATTCTTAGTTTGTCGGCTTTAATAAATTCAGGATTATCTCTAATTAATCCACCTTCTCCTAGTATTGACCTAAAGAGCATTTTCTCAATATTGATACTATAAGCCTTTTCTAAGTGGTGTTTAATTCTATCTGTTGTAAAGATATAGTCATCTTTATTGTTGTGACTTATAAAAAGAAATCTATTGCCCTCTTTTCGCTTTATTGTATAGCCTATAATATTTTCCATGTCCATAAATCTAAGCCTGTACATTACTTCATTTGCATCAGTCATCCTAAATTCTTCGTATTCTTTTCTAATAGTTATTAGGTCTTTTATGTAGTTAAAATAATCCTTATACTTTTCTTTGTATGTCCAATCAATTGCGTTTATACTTAGGTCAGAATTATATGAGTTTTGATTCATATGCTTGCTTCTTAAGAATTCATTTCCTGCATGGATAAAGGGTATGCCTTGTGCTGTGAACAAGATTGAGTGGGAAAATTTGTTTACCCTTATTAGGCCTTTTTCATCCATATGAGCTAAAGATTTTTTTATCTTATCTGCAAGTATTAAATTGTCATGGGAGTTTAGATAGTTTATGCTTTCTAGGGGATTGTTTGTGAAGCCTTTGTGGTTTTGGTAATAGTTTATTGACCCGGCTAAACCAATCTCTACTTGGTGTTTTAAATCAGAAGAGCCTTGGGCATATCCCCAAAGGTGGCCATCATTATCTCCTTTTATAGCATTTCTAAAGTCATCATTAAATAAGGAAAAGTTTTGATCTTTTTGCCTACCTTTTAGGGTCATCTTGTCTGGGGGTAAAACTGTTGGCCCACCAGTCCATGGCTCTCCGTATATAAGTATATTTGGATTTATTTGACTTAGGATACTTACCGCTTCCTTAACTGTATCTATATCTATAAGTGCCATTAAATCAAATCTAAAGCCATCTATTTTGTATTCATTAACCCAATATTTGAGGGAGTCTATTATGAACTTTTTAACCATGGGCCTTTCTGATGCTATTTCGTTTCCTACACCACTACCATTGGAAAAAGATCCATCTGGATTTTTCCTATGGAAATAATCTGGCATGATTATATTAAAATTTGATTTTTCTGTTTTGTAGGTATGGTTGTAAACTACATCCATGATGACACTTAATCCAGCATTATGTAATTCCATTATTAGGGTTTTTAATTCTCTTATTCTACATGTTAAATCCTCCGGATCAGTTGAATATGATCCTTCTGGTACATTGTATAGTTCTGGATCATAGCCCCAATTGTAATTATCTTCATGGAAAAAGAATTCTTCTTCCTCATTGACTGTTATAAAGTCATTAATGGGCATTAGGTGGATGTGGGTGACACCTAGTTCTTTTAAGTAGGGAATCTTTTCAATGAAAGCAAGATATTTTCCCCTATCATTGACATTTGAGCTAGCACTGGCTGTGAAGTCTTTTATATGGGCTTCATATATTATTGCTTCTGATTTATTAGTTTGTGGGATTTTTTGATTTTCCCATCCTTCTGGATTGGTTTCTTTTAAGTCTACTATTCCAGACCGCTGTGAATTTATTGACGCAGCAATGGAATAGGGGTCTGTAGTCTCTAGACCTCTCACTAAGTAGCTATAGTTAAGGCCTTTTAGGTCTCCTCTTATTGTTACTTCATGGACGCCATCTATGGATTTTCTCATGGGATATATGATTTTTTCATGGCTTTTTGAATCCTTATATAGTACAAGTTCTATTTTGTCCATTATAGGTGACCATACCCTAAATGTGGTCTTGGTTGGGGTGTAAATCATTCCTAATTGTTTATTTGTTATTGGATATCCCTCTTTTATATTATCTATGTTCTGCTCCATAGAATAGCTCCTTTCTAGGTAAAAAATCGTAATAATATAGAATTGTCATTCCGAGCTTGTCGAGGAATCTTGTCTTTTCAAGCAAAAAGAACCGTCCCCTGTGCTTGCCTCCCC
>JAAYNS010000132.1 GCA_012520755.1 Tissierellia bacterium | reverse complement strand
TCATCAAAGATGGTTTAATGATAATTACAAACCTTGTTCAATTAACATCTTATAATTAAAGTCGTAATCTTCTTCTTTTTCATATTCTCTAATTTCTTCTTCTAAATCTCTAATCTCATTTTCAAGCTGTCTAATTCTATTTCTTAATCTTCCTATTTCTCCACCTTCATCATTTGATAAGTCTAGTTTATTAGTTCTAGCAGAAGAAGCCTTTAACATGTCTTTATTGTCAGCTTCTACATCGATTGCCGATATATTTATAGTAAAAGGCTTAACTTCATCTTCAGGATCAATTAATATATCCATATCTATATCACTATTATTGCTACTAAGCTTGCTTATACTTGTAAACCTATTTTTACTGATTGATAAATCTTGTGGTTTTGATATTTCTTTTTTGTCTTCAATTTTTAATTCTGTTAACTTTGCAGGAATTGTTCCCTTATTTTCAATTACTATTGGAAAGTTATTGTCAAAAGTTGGATATATGTCTCCCTTTATTTTTAATGTGCTATCATCAACAAGCTCCATACTTAAGCTAGCGCAGTCATCTAGTTTTAAGTCTCTTTCTTTTACTACAAAAGTATTTATTAACTCCCCTGTTGTTATTTTATTTTCTATAGTCAATCCATCACTCCATGCTGCATAGCCAACACCCATGGCACTTATTGAAATTATAAGTGTTATATATACTATAGATTTCTTACCAGTATATTTTCTTGGTTTTTTTCTACTAGCCAACTTAATCACACCCCCCATCTAATAATACATTCTATTATTTACTAATAATGCTGCTTGAGTTCTATGTTCAAGTTCAAGCTTTGATAATATATTGCTAACATGCTTCTTTACGGTGTGTTCTGATATAAATAGTTCATCTGCTATTTGGTGATTGCTCATCCCTTTGGCTAATCTATCAAGTACGTCACTTTCTCTTCTTGTCAATTCAGATAAATGATTATCCTTGTTATTGTGTAAGGGATGATGCTTTAGGATTTCTGGATCTACGAACCTTTGCCCCCTCATAACAACATGAATGGCATATAAAATATCCTCTACAAAAGCTTCTTTAAGTATATATCCATCTACCCCAAGCTCTTCTGCCCTATTATAATCTTCCTTCTTTAAAGATGAAGTTAATACTAAAAACTTTGTTGCCATCTTTTTGGCCCTTGCTTTTTTGATAAGATCAAGCCCATCCTCTTCACCTAAATATAAATCTACAATTACCAAGTCCGGTCTCTCTAGTCCTAATATAGACATCCCTTCATTGATATTTGATGCCTCCATTATTTTCTCAATACTCTCTTCAAATGATAAAGTTGATAACACACCCTTCCTTACCAATGGGTGATCATCCACAATCAATATTTTCATATAGCGGCCTCCCCTTTTACTAATTCTAAATAATTAGGCATAGTAATTTCTATTGTTGTTCCTATTCCCATCTCACTATATATATGTATTTCGCCTTGAAGTGATTCTGTTAATTGATACAAATTTTGTAGTCCCAATCCCCTTGTCTTATCTTCTAAAGTTTGCTTTAAGTCAAATCCCATACCATCGTCTTTTATACTAAGACAAGTCCTTTCCTTATTAATATTGAGTTTAATCTCTATATTATTGGCCTTACCATGACGAACTGAGTTACTCAAGCCCTCACATATCATTCTATAAAGGGCTTTCTTTTGATTTGTTGATAGTATCTCAACATTGCCTAGTACAGTAAATGGGATATTAACATTATTCAATTTTTTTATATCATTTATATATCTTTTAACATCTAAAGAAAAGCTATTTGAACCAGATTTATTCCAACTAAGACCATATATTTTCTCTCTTAAGTCCTTCATTACTGTGTCTGTTGTATTTCTTAATAGATTTAAGTCATTTTCTATCTCTTCACTTGTATAGATGTTTAACTTCTTTATAGTAGAGTAAATTCCACAGGACATACTAAATAGCTTTTGGAGAACACTATCATGAATTTCATTTGCTATCCTATTTTGTTCTTCAGATATTAGAAGTCTTTCATTTACCTCTTCTAATGCCAATCTCTCAAAAGCAGTAGATATTAGTTCGGATAAGAAATTGAGTTGATAAACATTTTCCTTATAAACAAGACTCTCTTTACTATATGTTGCCTCTAAACCTAGTATCCCATAAACAAGATAATTAGCTTTAATGGGGACTATTATAAATTGCCTATCTAATACACTTAATTCTATAAAATCATTCTTTTCTAATATATCTTCCAAATTACTACTTATCTTCAGGTCTAACTTATCTATTAAATTCTTATCACCATAGGAATACATTTTCTTTGTATCTTCTGTTATATCAAAATAAAATACTGTACTTGCTTTTGTAATCCTAATAATGTTTTCAAAAGAAAAATTGATTATACCCTCCTTATTACCTTGATTAGCTAGTATATTGACTGATTG
>JAAYNS010000018.1 GCA_012520755.1 Tissierellia bacterium | reverse complement strand
TTTGATAAGTAAACAGATTCAATGTTGGCAATCTTTCATAAGGATTTGACCCGTATGAATAATCCCAGTTTTCTTTTGCATTTTGTTCATCTACATAGGACCAATTATATATTTGATTTTCATTAAATTTGTTATCAGCCAATGCTTTAAATGGAGTTCCTGACAAATGCAAGGTAAAATCACGGTTGATTTTTTCAAATGCCTTGTCTGTTTTACTTGTATCTACACCCTCGTGAGCTTCATCTATGACTAATAAATTCCAATGTATTTCACTTACCCATTTTAATTTTTTGTGTTCTCCTCCAGCAAATTCTGCTCCTTTTAGGTCTTGTAATGAAATGAAATTGATTTGGGTAAATTCTTCATCTACTTTCATACCCGTTTCATCAATGAACTCCTTACGGGACATTGCCTTGTTTTTAAGTGCATCTGTTTCAGAAATAAACCTATAAGTTGGTTCTTGCCAACTAATGAATTCTTTAAAATCATCTAGCCAAGAATTTGCAATGGCAGGCCGATTTGTAACTATAAGAACATTTTTAGCATTAATTTTTCTTATGAAGTCGTATGTAGACAATGTTTTACCAAAGCGTGGTTTAGCATTCCAAAGGAATTCACCTTCTTCATTATCACTATGGTAATATTCTAAAGTTGCATCAACTGCATCTTGTTGCTCTTTCCGTAGTTGATAGTCAGAAATCTTTTCACTTAAAGGGAGAGGACTATAATCTTGTTGAATAAACTTATCGGTCAATTCTTCGGCAATGTGAGGATATCCATTAAAATAGAACCATTCCCTTGCACTATTATTAAAATTTGCTCGTTCTATACCATTTTGTTCGAAAAATCTATGTAATTCATAGTCTCGAAACCATGTCCCATCCCATTTTTTAGCCAACTTCTCAAATAAAAAATCTGCATAAAGTCCTGCTGTGCTTATTTGTCTTCTAATTCTTTCTGATGTTTCTTGAGTTGTTTCACCAACTTTAATATATCCATCATGATCTGGAACTTGAGGCAAAGTATAAGCATATATTTTTCTATTAATATCTTCATAGGGTTTTACTATTGTCTTATCCATTGAATTCCTCCACTTCTTCTAGATATACATCTGTTATGTTTGTTATCATATATCTCACAGATCTAGTAGTTTGATTTTCATCATTAATAAACTCATCATCTATAGCATCAAAAAAACTAATTTGCTTATCCTCTTCCTCCTGTTCATATATTTCGCCAAGGGATTTATTTACTTCTTCATAGATTTCATCCAATGTATATTGTGTTCGGCCTACTCTTATATTCGTAGTATTTTTCATTAAATTTATAGGTCTCCATTCACTAAATATTATTGGACTACCATCAGCCTTTAATCGGGTCAAAAAATCTCCCTGCTCTATATTTGAAGAGATTATTTTTTTTGCACTCTTTAATACCTTTTCCTTGGGACGAGTAGCAAATTTTTTTGCTTGCTCATTATAAAAGGCGAAGTATTCTTGATACATGTTCATCACACATGCATAGGTGTTGTCCTCTAATAACTCAATGCCATACAATGTAGATAATGCTAACAATGAATAGTTTTCAATTTTTGCAATATTTTTATTGTAAGTTTTTGCAACCATATCAAGCTTTCTTCTAAGAATAGCAACTAGAAAGGCCCCCTCACCTGCAGCAGGTTCAAGGAAGCTTGTAGTCAAATCCTCGCAAGCTTCTTTAATACCTGGTTGGTTGAGCATCATCTCAATTATTTTTTTAGGAGTAAATACCTCCCCATGTTTTTGTACACGGGATTTACTTTTTATTATCTTTTCATTTGAATTTGCAAAAGATGTTGTCAATGTTTAAAATCACCACATTTCTCATATAAGATTTCCTTGGATATTGTTTGTATTTAAAGCAAATATGCATATACATACATTATATAGATTATTCTAATAATATACAATTGATTATGATTCATAAGACTCTAACTAAAGGACCTATAGCTACAACTTCTTCTTCATCTAATGATTTGGTATTAATTGCTTTCAGCCTTCATCTCTAAAAATTCTACAACTATCTAATCTAAAGGTAAGTGCTATTTTATGTTTCTTTAAACAATACTAATCATCAAATCTTCCAAAGACATATCTTATATATCCACTTCTTCTCTTATCAAATTCAAAACCTTGAATTTCAAAAGACTCCAATATATATCTATCAAGCCTATAAGGACCTATGCTTGTCTTTAGTTTACTGATTAGATCCTTTTCCAATTGTATCTGTAACTTGTCTTAAAAACTTTTCTTCACTAAAATTTACTGCCATAATTGATCTGATCCATCCTGAACTATTCATTTACAAATCCTCCTTAAAATAGAATTTAAAAAAGTCTTCTTATCCATGATAAGAAGACTAATAGTCTAATCTACACCTCCTTATCAGCATTAGTTGGGCCACCTTGCAATTGCAGGTTGGCATAGGGTCATCGAGCTAATTCTCTCGCCTATTCTTGATAGCTTGGTTTTATTTAGTTATACATATATTGTAACATAAATGTTGAAATAATGAAATAGTCGAAATAAATCTTCATGGTGCTAGGGAAGTCTCCGAAAAATCAAAAAAATATCGGAAGCTTCCCAAACACATATTTTTAACCTACCTTTTCATTGTAATTGTTACTGTCTTAGTTGGTCCATCCC
>JAAYNS010000131.1 GCA_012520755.1 Tissierellia bacterium | reverse complement strand
ACATGGCATGTATCCGGGATTCCAAGCTTCCTTATCTTCTTCTTTAATATAATAATATCTTCCCCCTGTATCCACTGGAATATTATTGTATCGAAATCTAGTAATCCGCTGCAATCTAGCATCTTTGAAAAAACTATATCCCCCTAGTGTATTTGAAATCAATCCATAAAAGTTTTCATTACCTAGGTAATTTATCCAAGGAAGAGGAGTTTTAGGTGTGGTTATTATATATTCCTTATTCATATCATCAAAATAGCCGTATTTCATATCCATGCCTCCCTACTATATCGTTTTCGCTCCTACCTATAATAATAGACCATTATCGGAGTAAAATCAATGATTTTTTAGAAATATCCTAAATTTATCAAGTTTTTTGATTGACATAATAGGTTTTTAATCATATAATTGACTTGAAGAAGACTTTTACGAAATCGTATTCGTTATGAATATATCTGCATTAAGGGGTGAAGAATTGGTTACAATTAAGGACATTTCAAAAAAAAGTGGATATTCGACTTCTACAGTAAGTAAGGCACTCAATGGTTCTTCAGAAATTGGTGAAGAAACTACTCTCTTAATTCAAAAAATAGCCCATGAGATGGGATACTTCCCCAATGCAGCTGCTAGATTACTTAAGACCAATAAGTCAAACAATCTTGGTGTATTATTTGTAGATGAAATGCAAAGTGGTTTAGCTCATGAATATTTTTCATCAGTTTTAAATAGCTTTAAAGTTGAAGCAGAGCGCTTAGGATATGATATTACATTTATAAGCCACAATATTGGTAATCAAAATATGACTTATTATGAACATTGTAAGTACCGTAACTGTGATGGTGTAGTTATTGCTTGCGTAGATTTCAATGACCCTAGAGTAATAGAACTTATACAAAGTGAAATACCTACTGTTACCATAGACCATATATTTAATGATTCAACATCCATCCTTTCCGACAATTTAAATGGTGTAAAGGATTTAGTTAATCATATCTATAATTACGGCCATAGGAAAATCGCTTTCATTCATGGTGAGAATACCTCTGTTACTCAAAGACGTTTAGCTGGTTTCTATAAGGCATGTAATAAGCTAAACATAACTGTACCGGATTATTATATCAAGCCAGCAAGATATCATGACCCAAAATCAAGTGGTTTGGCAACAAGGGAGCTCTTACAGCTAAAGGATCCTCCTACTTGCATAATCTATCCAGATGACTTTTCTTTCATAGGGGGAATGAATGAAATTGAAAAACATGGACTTTCCATACCTGATGATATAAGCGTAGCTGGATATGATGGAATATATTTATCTCAAGTATTGAGACCACAGCTTTGTACATATAAACAAAATACAGAAGGCTTAGGTAAATATGCAGCGGCTAATCTTGTAGATGCAATAACTAATAAAAAGACCTACATTCCTAAGCAAATTTGGGTAGAAGGAGAACTTTTGGTTGGTAATTCGATCAAAAAAATCGAATTTTAGATATTGCTTACATATTAAATAGTGAGCGCTAATTAAAAGGAGGAGGTAAATGTGATTAAGTTTAAACGTATTATTGCATTAACGCTTGTAATGATTATGGGGCTTACATTTGTTGCATGTGGAAACGATACCAGTGATGTTGCAACACCACCTGTATCTGAAGAAAAGGATACTAAAGACGTATCACAATCAGAGCCAGAAGTAAAAGCAGGAAAAGTATTAAATATCTGGGGTTGGAATACCGAATTCCAAGGCTTATTTAAAACTTACTTTGAGGATGCTGGCCTTGTACCAGATGGCATAGAAGTAAAATTTACTATTGTACCTAATGAAGACAATGCCTATCAAAATGCTTTAGATGAGGCATTACTAAATCAAGAAACAGCTTCAGATGATGAAAAAATTGATTTGTTCCTAGTTGAAGCTGACTATGCACTAAAATATGTAGAGAGTGACTATACTCTTGACATAATTAAAGATGTAGGTTTAACAGATGGAGATATAGCAGGACAATACAAGTATACTCAAGAAATAGTAACAGATAGCAATGGAGCAATTAAGGGAACATCTTGGCAAGCTACCCCTGGCCTATTTGCATATAGGAGATCTATTGCAAAGGATGTCCTAGGAACAGATGATCCTGTTGAAGTCCAAGAAGCATTATCCACATGGGATAAATTCTATGATGTTGCTGAAAAAGCTTCAGCAAAAGGATACAAAATGTTATCAGGATATGATGATTCCTACCGTACATTTTCAAATAATGTATCAAACCCTTGGGTAGATAAAGACAATACAATTGTATTAGACGATAATATAGTTAAATGGATAGAACAAACTAAAGAATTTACAGACAAAGGTTATAATAACAAATCAACATTATGGGATGATCAATGGGCTGCAGACCAAGGTCCAAGTGGTAAAGTGTTCGGGTTTTTCTACTCAACATGGGGCATCAACTTTACTCTGTTAGGAAATGCACTTGAAACTCCTCTACCTGATGGCATAACTGCTACAAGCGATCCAGATGCATTTAAAGAAGCTACTGAAGGAAATGGAATCTTCGGTGACTATGGTGTTGTCGAAGGCCCTCAAAATTACTATTGGGGCGGAAGCTGGCTATGTGCTGCAACCGGATCAGATAATCTAGAATTAGTTCAAGAAATTATGAGAACTATGACATGTGATCCAGATACTCTAATTACTATTACTAAAGATACTCAAGACTTCACAAATAATATTGAGGCCATGGAATCTCTTGCTGCAGATGATAACTTTGCATCTGCTTTCCTAGGAGGACAAAACCATATAAAACTATTTGCTGAATCTGCTAAGGGTATTGATATGAGCAATATCTCTCCATATGATCAAGGCTTAAATGAAGAAATCCAAACTGCATTTAGAGATTATTTTAATGGCACTGTTGATTATGATACAGCCCTAAATAACTTCTATACTGCTGCAGTAGAAAAATATCCTAATTTAAAGAAACCTAATTAGTTTGCATAGGGAGCGCGGGTTCCGCACTCCCTTTGTATTATATCGAGGTGAATAGACATGAAAAGTATTTCAAAGAAAAAGACCAAATCAATTTCTTATTCAAAATGGGGCTATATATTCTTAATCCCCTTTTTCACAATATACATAATATTTTCCTTAATTCCACTTATTTCAACATTTAATAATAGTTTTTTCGAAAATTATATGGTTGGACTTACACAGATTGGCCCTAATTTCGTTGGCTTGGACAATTATAGAGCTATATTATTTGACTCTGATTTACCTAAATTTGCACTTAACACACTAATAATCTGGTTACTAGGATTTATACCACAGATTATAATATCAATGACCTTGGCTATTTGGTTTACTAGCGCAAGACTTAACTTGAAATTAACAGGTTTCTTTAAAACCGTTATATATATGCCAAATCTTATAATGGCAGCAGCATTTTCTATGTTGTTTTGGGCTTTATTTTCTGACATTGGTCCAGTTAATAATCTCATAGTAGCCCTAGGCCATGAACCTATTTCTTTTTTACAGAGTGTTAACGGAAACAGGGGTCTTATCGCTCTAATGAATTTCTTGATGTGGTTTGGTAATACAACTATTTTGCTCATGGCAGGTATTATGGGAATTGATAACTCTATATTGGAAGCTGCACAAATTGATGGAGCTAATGCATGGAAAACCTTCTGGCATGTGACTATTCCATCTATAAAGCCTATATTAGTCTATGTATTTCTTACTTCTTTAATTGGCGGCATCCAAATGTTTGATGTTCCACAAGTCCTTACCAATGCTGAAGGTGGACCAAATAGGACATCTATGACTATGATTATGTATTTGAACAAACATTTATATAGCAAAAATTACGGATTGGCTGGTGCCTTATCCGTCATCCTCTTGATAATAACAGCAATACTAAGTTTCATAGTATATAGAAATCTTACTGAAAGGGCGGAAAAATAATGGACTTACGTAAAATAAATAGACTTTTATGCTATATTGTTTTAATTCTACTATCAATTTTATGTCTCTTTTCCTTTTATCTATTGATTGTTAACTCAACAAGAGCACATTCACAAATACAAAAAGGCTTTTCATTTACTACTGGTAGCTTTTTTAAGATAAATCTAAAAAATGTATTAGATAGTGAAGAGCTACCTGTTGTTAATGGTATAATCAATAGTTTTATTGTGTCATCAGCCAGTTCAATTTTAGCAACATATTTCTCAGTATTAACTGCATTTTCTATACATACTTATGAGTTTAAGTTTAAAAGACTTTTTTTCACCTTCATTATGATGATAATGATGGTTCCAAATCAGGTATCTGCCCTTGGTTTTATGAGATGGATGGGCAAATTGGATTTGATGGACTCTTTAATTCCTCTATTTTTACCATCTATCGCTTCCCCTATTGTTTTCTATTTTATGCTAGCATATATGCAAAGCAATCTGCCTAAAGCAATGATTGAAGCAGCTAGAATAGATGGTGCCAGCGAGTTTAGAATATTTAATCAGATGGTACTTCCAATAATGAAGCCAGCAATTGCTGTTCAAGCAATATTTACTTTTGTAAGTGCATGGAACAATTATTTTATACCATCATTAATTATAAGATCAACAAAAAATAAGACACTTCCAATTCTTATTGCTCAACTTAGAAGCGCAGATTTTCTTAAGTTTGATATGGGAAAAGTATATATGCTAATATTCCTTGCAATCATACCGATAATAATCATATATATAATTCTATCTAAGTATATAGTTCGTGGGGTTGCCGTAGGAAGCGTAAAGGAATGATAGTATGAGATTTGGGTATTTTGATCAAGAAAAAAGAGAATATGTAATTACAAAACTAGACACCCCTGCTCCTTGGGTTAATTACCTAGGCTCACCTGAATATGGGGCAATAATATCACATAATGCCGGAGGATATAGTTTTGTCAAAAGTGGAGCCAAAGGTAGGATCTTAAGATATAGATTTAATGACAATGATACTCCAGGTAGATATATCTATATTAGAGATGACGATTCAAAAGATTACTGGTCTGCTTCATGGCAACCAGTCGGTAAAAATGATGGTTATAAAGGCTCTTGTAGACATGGTCTAGGTTATACCACCATAGAGTCTGAGTATAAAGGTATAGAGACTAAGACTAGCTATTACGTGCCTCTTAAGGAGACATATGAGGTTTGGAGACATGTTATCAAAAACAACTCTAAAAAGAAAAGAAATATTTCCTTATTTGGATATGCAGAATTCACAAATAATAGTGATTATGAACAGGATACTATAAATCTACAGTATTCACAATTTATCTCTAGAACCTATTTTGAAAATAATAAAATAATCCAAAGCATAAGCGAAAATTCTAATGAGGCAGTCTTTAGGTTCTTCGCCCTTGTAGGGTCTCCTATCACTTCCTATACTGGCGACAAAAAGAATTTTATAGGTAATTATAGGTCTTACAAAAATCCAGAAGCTGTTTACAAAGGTAATTGTGGAAATAAATTAAATTATAATTTAAACTCTTGTGGTGCATTACATACTTCTATCTGCCTAAAAGCAGGTGAAGAAAAAGAAATAATTTTTATACTTGGTCAACATAATCCATATGATGCTCAGGATATAATATCTCAATACGATAAGAATAGTGGTCTAAAAAAAGCAGATTTGGATTTAATTGAATTAGAAAAATATTGGAAAAGTAATTTAGATAGCTTTAAGGTAGACACTCCAGATGAGAACTTTAACCATATGATTAATACCTGGAATGCCTATCAATGTTTTATCACTTTTACTTGGTCTAGAGCAGCATCCTTTACTTATTGTGGTCATAGGAATGGATTTGGATATAGGGATACAGTTCAAGATATCCAAGGGATAATACATCTTGCACCTAAATTAGCAAAAAAACAATTGGATTTCATGATTTCTGCTCAAGTTAATAATGGCGGTGGACTACCCCTAGTAAAATTTAACCATAGTCCTGGTCAAGAAGATACACCAGACGATTATTCCTATGTTAAGGAAACAGGGCATCCCTCTTATCGTGCTGATGATGCTTTATGGTTGTTTCCAACCATTAAGAAATATATTGGTGAAACAGGACAATTAGAGTATCTAGATGAAGTAATTCCTTATGCCAACTCAGGAAAGGATACAGTTTACAATCACTTAAAGAAAGCCATAGACTTTTCCTTGAATAGATTAGGTCCCAATGGACTACCAGCTGGTTTGCATGCTGATTGGAATGATTGCCTAAGACTAGGCAAGAATGGCGAGTCAACTTTTGTAGCCATGCAACTATATCTAGCCCTTAGTATAATGAGAGAGTTTGCAATTGCAAAGCTTGATATTAATTACTCTGAATATTTGTTAGGTTTAAAAGTACAATTTGCAAGGAGAATCGAAGGCCTATGTTATGAAGAAGATAGGTATATCAGGGGGATTACAGAAGACGGTTTCAAAATAGGATCAAAGAAAAATGAGGAAGCAAGTCTATGGCTCAATCCACAAAGCTGGGCTGTCTTATCTGGACTGGCAAGTATAGAAACTTGTAATATAATACTAGATAATGTCTATGAAAATTTAAACACAAAATTTGGTGCTAAATTAATGGATCCTAGTTTTAAGAATACTAACTTTAAAGGAGCTTTAGCTAAAGTTTACAATGGTTCCACTAAAGAAAATGGAGGAGTTTTTCTACAATCTCAAGGATGGCTAATTTTAGCTGAGTCTATGATGGGAAACGGCAATCGAGCTTACGAATACTATATAGAAAGCTCTCCAGCACATCAAAATGATATAGCCCATATTAGAGAAATGGAGCCTTATGTATATGGTCAATTCACTGAAAGTAGCGATAGCCCCTTTGAAGGCAGATCTCATGTGCACTGGTTAACAGGTACTGCTTCCACAGTAATGGTGGCTTGTGTTGAAGGAATTTTAGGTATTCGACCTGATATAGAGGGAATCCTAATCCAGCCATCAATTCCTGGTAATTGGGAAAAAGTAAAAATTGAAAAAACCTTTAGGGGAAGAAAACTAATAATAAATATTGAAAATCATGAAGAAAGAGAATCTGGATTTAAAGAAGTTTATCTAAATGGAGCTAAAGTTGAAAGCAATTATTTTTTAGAAGAGCAGCTAAGTGATTTTAATGAAATACTATATATTATGTGAGTTAGGGGGATAGATTATGAGCAGGATTTCACTTAAAAATTTAACCAAAATTTATCCAGGAGATGTATTAGCCGTTAATGATTTCAGTTTAGAAATTAGAGACAAGGAATTTATTGTACTAGTCGGCCCTTCTGGTTGTGGCAAGTCAACGGTACTACGAATGATTGCCGGCTTAGAAGAGATTACATCCGGAGAATTATATATTGACGATAAATTAGTTAACAATGTTTTACCTAAGGATCGAGATATAGCCATGGTTTTTCAAAACTATGCCCTTTATCCTCATATGACTGTCTATAAAAATTTAGCATTTGCTCTTTCCCTCAGAAAAGTTCCAAAAAATGAAATAGATAATAAGGTTCGAGAAACTGCTAAAATCTTAGAGATTGAAAACCTTCTTGACAGAAAACCTAAAGCCTTATCAGGGGGACAAAGACAAAGGGTTGCACTAGGCCGTGCAATGGTTAGAGATCCAAAAGCCTTTTTACTTGATGAGCCATTATCAAATCTAGATGCAAAGCTACGAGCTTCTACAAGAACAGAAATTACCAAACTCCACAACAAATTAAATACAACTTTTATATATGTTACTCATGACCAAACTGAAGCTATGACAATGGCAGATAGAATCGTTGTTATGAAGGACGGCAATATAAAGCAAGTAGGAAGTCCTCAAGAACTATATGCTTACCCTAACAATATCTTTGTGGCTGGCTTTATTGGTACTCCTCAAATTAACTTTATTGATGTTATCCTAATAAAAAATGATTCTGAGTATTTTGTAAAAATTGATGATGCCCTTTTCCCTATCTCAAAAGAAAGATTTATACCTAATACCTTAGATAATTATATAGGAAAAACCTTAGTCTTAGGAATTAGAGCAGAGGATGTCTTAATGGTAGATGATGATGTTTCTAGGGCTAGTCTAAACTCCCAGGTAGAAGTTGCTGAAAATATGGGTTCAGAAATCTATGTCTATATCGATTATCAAGGAAATAAAATCACAGGGAAATTTACACCTGACATTAATATAGCTATGGGTGATAGTATAAACATTTCATTTAATTCAGATAAAATACATCTATTTGATAAGGAAACTGAACTATCCCTTCTTGAAAGAAATGCAGAACCTGTAAAAGTAAATAACCATTAATCAAAAGACCTTGATTTAATAACTCAAGGTCTTTTCTAATAAGATAGATATACAAAGTAAATTTTATCTCATTCTTTAGAATGGGCTATTCTAGCAGCAGCGGCACTAGCAAGTCCAGCAACTATATCGTCTAAAAATGTATTTACTCCATTTTTCTTTCCCTCATCTAAAGCCTTAATTATCCCAATCTTTTCCTTATCTAAATATCCGAAATTAGTCAAACCAATAGTGCCGTATACATTCACTATTGAAAGTGGTATTACCTCATCAATACCATATAGACCCTCATCTGTTTCTACTATTGTTTGCAATGGTTCAGGAAGTAGCTTTTTCTCTGCTAACTCATCGAGAGCTATCCCTGTTAAAACAGCATGTACTACCTCTCTTTTCTTTAATACATGCTCCACATTAGCATTAGATTCTTCTATTGTTAAATCCGGTAGATAAGCTTTTTGTAATTCTAAAACTATCTTTCCTATATCTTCTATGCTTACTCCCCTATCTTCAAGTTTTTCTATAGCTATTTCTTGCAATTCCTTCTCTTTCAATATACAACTCGCTCCTTTATCAATTATTTTGATCTTCGAACACTAATCTACCTATTTCTCTATGATAACTCTGGTCTCCTATGATTCATATAATATTAATTATACTAAATATCAGTTGAATTTATTAGTGATAAAGTCTTAAATGCCATAACAAGCGGTAAGAACTAATTTCTTGCTCTATTTATTATTTATATAGACAAAATATCCACAAATGATATAAAAAATTAAGACAACAATTCCTATTGGGGTTTCATTAATAATTTGTCCTCTTTCTTGTGTTCCCATATAAATTATATAAATTGCAGGTAATGCTCCTAATAAACTACCCCAAAATATATTCATATTTAGAATAAAACCACTACTAAAAAACAAGGCTAAACATACTATACCATAAGGTGAAATAGCTCCAACATTGTTAATTTTTACTACTCCATATAGAATTGCAAAAATAATTGCTGGTATATAAAATACAGTTTTTCTCATTTTCAACCTCCAAATATAGTATAAATAATCATTACTTGTAAATAATGAAACTTAAGCTATTATTTATTTATAACATGTTTAGCTATATCATAATCCCTTTTGTGTACATAAATAATATATTGATAATTCAAATCCATATTTTGCCCAAATGATCCAGTTCTGGCCCTGTTGCCTATTCCACCAAAAAGGGAAGAAGACATTGTATTAATAATTCTAATATAATAATTTATACTGTGTTGAGATAATATTGCCCTGATTTTAGCTTGCTCTGTCATTGAATAAGTTGAAAATATTTCTATTCTATTAAAAATAGTAATCACTTTCTCACCACCTTAATTTAGTTTTACTGTATATAAATCTACTTATGTGCCTTAATTAAATACTAATAAAGAATAATTCAAATCGCCATATTCTCAAGCAAAGATATAATTTTATCCACCTCTATATTACCATGGTATCTAATGTATATAACATTGTTATCCCAACTGGCGAAAATAAGTTTTGTAGCCTCTGAAGTACTTTTTTCTACAACATATAGGTGGTGGAAGTTGGGGTTTTTTATTTTTGCTGTCTTATAACGAGGATCATATAGATTCTTATGCATTAAATCTTTTAAAACGCCATCTGCCATATTTTGAAATCTTAATTGGTAAAATTCTGTATGAATAGAAGGTGAATACTCTCCACTATTGTCAGACCACATCATTCCTTCAACTATTCCGCTTTCACTTATTCTATACTTAGTAGGGACCAATGGGGTCCACTCAAATCTTACATTATTGTTATAATCTATACCTTCACCATTGTAACTGTAACTAACTTCACGCTGCAAATTGGGATTTTCCTCTATATCAGCTAGTCTAATAATTGGTAGGTTAACTTCCATTTCTGGTAATGTATATTCATCACTTTTTACTCTTTCCACAATGGGAATAAAGACAATAATTGCTGCAATTGTTACTACTAATGTATTTACAATAGTAGTTACCAAACGTCCCTTTTTCCAATCTTCATTATGATTTATCTCTATACCATTTATTAGTGAGTTCTTTATATTACGCACATATAAGTAATTGCGTATGGTAGAATATGTTAAATGTAAATATACTAAAACCTGAAAAAATAATATAATAAAATTTCCTTCAACCAAATTTAAGCAAGGTTCATCATCATAAAAATTAAGAGCAAATGCTATTCCTGCGATAATAAGAGTTGCAACGCCAAACACAATTATATTTCTTTTAAGAACTCTATCTAATTCATCTAAGGTAAAGCTCTGTTCAATGGTATCGGTGTGTAGTTCAGGGGCATTAGAATCTTGAGGTGAAGAAAAAACATAAAAAAATCCAGTTTTAGCTACAAAGTCCCAGCCATATTCCTTATATACATCTAGTTGTTCTTGTGATGGTTTATCATATAAAACCTCAATACGATACTTTGTATTTGCCTTTTTATCTTTTTCAAAATATACAAATGTCCATCCAAATTTTTTTAAATGTAATCCTTGAGAAGCCATATCAGAAAACCAACTCTCAGTTTTGCCAATGTTCCAAAAATCGTCAATAGGAAATTTTCTAACTACTTTGCTCATCCTCATTCCCCTCCTTTAAGATAATGCCATCTTGTATCATATTTTCAAGTCGTTTGTATTCTTCTTTTAATGCAGATTTTCCCTCCTGGGTAATTGCATATGTTTTTCTTCTGCCATCATCATTTACTACTACAATAAGTCTTTCCTTTTGAAGTCTTGTAAGCACTCCATATAAAGTGCCTGGACCCATGATTACACGTCCTTTAGACACTTGCTCAATTTCATTCATCAACTGATATCCGTAATTAGGGTTCATAAGTGCAAGCAGTATATAATACATTGCTTCAGTCATTGGTCCACCAGAATATGCCATTTTTACCTCCATTATATATACTATTATGTCATGCGATATAACGCATGGCATAATAGTAGCATTCATAAACTACTATGTCAAGAAGTTAATAGATCTATTATAAATTTTATACCTAGATACAAAAATCCCTACAAAAATATCTATAAGAGAAAAATCTAATACTCCTTGTATTCTAAAAGCTTTCCATCCATTATATATTTATACATTATAGAGTTTTACTCAGCTGGGTTTTCGCATATCCCTACAAATAACAAGCTACCATTTTCCGCTGTAATACCATAGATAAAAGGACGGTCAAGGATCATATCTGCGCGATCTTCTGGTAGTGCTGCCCCCGCATAATCAATTTGTGTAAATGCAGCCGCTTCTACTCCGTTTTCATCGATAGCTATATGGGTTTCCTGCTGTACATCAGTAATATAGGCCATATTTTCTGTAATCCCACTAAAATCTGCATCGGCTGTAAAGGCAGAGTTTACACCTAAAATTTTGAGTATATTATTAAGTTTAAGTTTTGATTCAAAACTAAACTTAGGTATTTTCCACGCTACCTCGCCATTGAAGTTTTCTCCACCTTCAAAGGTTTGTTTCATTCCCTGGGGAGATGTAATTAATTCATAAGGAGATATGCCTTCATCAGGAAGTATAAATATCATCTTACCTGCATTTTTTAGGGCTAAACTAGCACGAACAAAACCATCCCCTTTGGAAAACCTAGCTGATCCAAAAGTCTGATTCATAAAATCAGTCTTTACTTCATTACCATTTGAAAGATAAAATCCATCCTCTTTTGTTTTATCCTTATCAAAACGATTAATCCACTCATCATAAAAATATATAGTACTAAGTATTGATAGAATTTGATTAGCATCAGCTTCAATAGTTGGGGATATTGTCCCATTGGTATTATCAGATACCCATTTGGCCATAAGTTTCCCTGTTTCACTATTAGTAAAATCTACACTATGGGAACTTGCGTAGAAATTTTCTGCTGCCTGTCTTACAAAATCCTCTTTAAATTCAATTTTTTCTCCCTTCATATCATCATCCAGCCAAATTGAATT
>JAAYNS010000130.1 GCA_012520755.1 Tissierellia bacterium | reverse complement strand
TTATATATTTTTAATCTGACTCCCTATTCCCATCAGACAGAAATCCTAGAGAATCTTAGAGTAAAAAGAGAAGAGTATGAATCATATAAAAACCTAGTTGTAGCAGCCACAGGGGAACGTGTCATAATAGTGATGGGTGCAATATATGCTATAAAACCAAGGGTTTCAGGAACTTTAAACAAATATATTTCATGCATTGCTTAGAGTAATTAGGATCTAATTGCTGTAAGCAGTGCATGAAGAAAGAATCCAACTTAAACATTAAATTTGATAATGAAAAGGGGATTGATGTGATACCTCCAAAGTTGACAGTCTAATTAATTAAAATTAGATAATCTACTTGGAGATATTTTTATGGGTAAAAGTCCTAAAAACAAGCATAATGGAAGGAGTTATAACTTGTAATTATTGTAATATTAAATAAGAAAATTATATATTTACTTAGTCTAAAAGATTAGTCGCAGATGATTTAAAAAACTTATTGACATATGCCCATAACCTTTGTTATACTTTCAATAAAGGACATATTCCCATAACGAAAGGAGAATTATTATGTTTAGAGAATTTGGAAGAGGGCAAAGGTGTCAAGGAGCTATGTTTACTAGAGGAAGAGCAGGAGGTTTTGGAAGAGGTCAAGGAAGGGAACTTGCAAATGCAAAATCTGGAGCATATCAAGAGTCTGGTAGAAGAATAAGAAGAAGAGATTTTTCATGCCTGGATGGCTACGGTGGATTTTATAATGATGGTTTTGATGGTAAGGAATTATTGAAAAATAAAAAAGAATTCTTGAAGGAAAGGATAAAAGAGATTGATGAGATTTTATTAGAAAATGAAGAGGAGTAATAGATTTAAAAAATAAGGAGGATAAGTATTGGCAAGACCAGTAAAACTAAGAAGAGTATGTGATTTACCAAGAAGAAATCAATTTGAGTCAATGGGATCTTCTAGTGAAGGCTTGGAGGATGTGACTATGACTATAGAAGAATATCAAACAATTAAATTAATTGATTTAGAAGGCTTAACTCAGGAAGAATGTGCTGAATCCATGGAAATAGCAAGGACAACCGTACAAAGGATATACATGGAAGCTAGAAAAAAACTTGCAATTTTTCTAATAAATGGCTCTAGTCTAAAGATTGAAGGTGGCAACTATTTCTTATGCAATGAAATAGGACCAGGGCCTGGTTGTGGTAGATGTAGGGGCAGGGGACTTGGAAGAGGAAGGAATATCAACAATCAAGGAGGAAGAAGAGACTTATGATTATAGCCATACCAGTAGAAAAGGACTCTAAAGAAAGTTTAGTCAGTGAACATTTTGGAAGAAGTAACTATTTTTTGATTTATAATACTGATGCGAAAGAATATAGATTTGTAAAAAATTCCGCGGCAAAAAGCTCTGGAGGTGCTGGGATCAAGGCAGCTCAGATAGTTGTTGATGAAAATACAGAAGTGCTAGTATCCCCTCAGCTAGGACAAAATGCAGCAGATGTAATAAAGGAGGCAAAGATAAAAATATATAAGGCTCAAGTTGGAACCATTAAAGAAAATTTACAAGCCCTAGAAGAAGAAAAGTTAAACCTTCTTAGTGAAGTCCATGAAGGCTATCATGGGAATTAAGGGTAAAAAAATTGCAGTCTTAAGTGGCAAAGGTGGTACAGGTAAAACCCTAGTTTCAGTAAATTTAGCTGCCCTTATGTCAGAATCCAACTATGTAGACTGCGATATTGAAGAGCCAAATGGTTACTTATTTTTAAAACCAAAAAACATAAAAACTGAAAAGGTTACCAGGGAGGTTCCCCTAGTGAATCATGATAAGTGTACAGGCTATAAAAAATGCGTAGAATTTTGTAAATTCAATGCCTTGGCCTACACAAGTAAGCTGATAGTTTTTGAAAATATCTGCCATTTCTGTGGTGGCTGTATGCTGGTCTGCCCAGAAGGGGCACTTTCAACCAAGGAAAGGGAGATTGGAAGAATAGAAATAGGGAAAAGTAGCGGTGTAAATACCTATACAGGATTTTTGAAAATAAGTGAACCTTCAGGTACTCCCATAATAGAAAAACTTTTGGATAAGGTATCCACTAGCCCCTTAACAAGCATTATAGATGCCCCACCTGGATCAGCTTGTACAACTATGGATAGTATTAAAAATGCTGACTATTGTATCTTGGTCGCTGAACCAACAGTTTTCGGTGCCCATAACTTGGAAATGGCCTATGATTTAGTAGAGTTATTTGAAAAACCTTTTGGAGTAGTTTTAAATAAGACACTAGATGGAGAAAATCCATCCAAGGACTTATGTGTAGAAAAAGATATGAAGATCCTTTTAGAAATTCCCTTCGATGAAGAATTAGGTAGATTAAATTCTAAGGGCCATATCCTAGTAAATGAAAGCAAAAAGTATAAAGAAATGTTCGGTATCTTGCTGCATAAAATCACAAAGGAGGTGGGGAGATGAAGGAACTCTTGATCCTCAGTGGCAAGGGTGGTACTGGTAAAACTACCATAGCTGGTGCCTTTATAAAACTAGCCCAGGCTCAAGCTTTTGCTGACTGTGATGTGGATGCTCCCAACCTCCACTTAAGCATGGAACTCAAAGATGAAGCCAAAGTAAAAGATTTTTATGGTATGGACAAAGCCTATATAAATCAAGATAAGTGTATTTCCTGTGGAATCTGTAAAGAAAATTGTAAATTTGAGGCCATTAACTATGATGGAGACAAAAATAAATACACTATTAATCCTTATGGATGTGAAGGCTGTTCAGTGTGCCAATTTCTTTGTCCAGAAGATGCTATAAGTATGGAAAAAGATGTAGCAGGTCAGTTGATCCTCTATGATAAGGAGCAAATATTTTCAACAGCAAAATTAAAAATGGGCAGTGGTAACTCTGGACTTTTAGTTTCTGAAGTAAAAAAACAAGTAAAATCTACAAATAGAGGTATAGAATTTTCTATTATAGATGGGTCTCCAGGAATAGGTTGCCCTGTTATAGCATCAATTACAGGAGTAGATATGATTTTACTAGTAGCAGAACCAACTATATCTGGGATTAGTGACTTAATGAGAATCATAGATACAGCCAATCATTTTAAGGTGCCCATGGTACTTACTATAAACAAATATGATATAAATGAGGATTTATCAAAGAAGATCGAAGCTATATGTAGGGAAAAAGAAATAGATTTTGTGGGGAAGATCCCCTACGACAAAAAGGCAGTTGAAGCAGTTAATAAGAGACTTACAGTTGTTGATATAGATTGTCAAGCAGGAAAAAGCATTAAGAAGGTTTTTGATAAAACTATGAATTTATTTTTAAAGAACAAAGAAAATGAATAAGGGGTGTCAATGAATGGAAGATTGCGATAACAATTGCTCTGCCTGTAGTCTAGATTGTGATGACAGGACAGAAGAGATTGATTTTAGAGAAAACCTTAATGAACATAGCAAGGTGAAAAAAGTTATAGGAGTAGTTAGTGGTAAAGGTGGGGTAGGAAAATCCCTAGTAACCTCCTTACTAGCTGTTGCTATGAATAGACGAGGATACAAGACTGCAATTTTAGATGCAGATATAACAGGGCCTTCAATTCCTAAAAGTTTTGGAATTGAGGGAAAGGCTGTAGGTAATAAACTAGGACTTCTTCCTAGAAAGAGTAGAACAAACATTGATATAATGTCAATCAATTTACTACTAGACAATGTAACAGATCCGGTAGTATGGAGAGGACCTATAATTGCAGGGACTGTCAAGCAATTTTGGACAGATGTAATATGGCAAGATATTGATTATATGTTTATAGACCTACCTCCAGGAACAGGGGATGTTCCCCTAACGGTTTTTCAATCAATTGATATTGATGGAATAGTTATAGTTACTTCTCCCCAAGGGTTGGTTAACATGGTTGTAGCAAAGGCTGTAAATATGGCTAAACTTATGAAAATTCCTATTTTAGGAATTGTAGAAAATATGTCTTATTTTGAGTGTCCAGACAATAAGAAGCAATATAATATTTTTGGAGATAGTAAACTTGAATCCATTAGTAAGGAATTTAAGATAGATACTTCTGATAAACTGCCTATAGATCCAACTATAGCAAGGCTATGTGATAAGGGTGAAATAGAAACAATAAATATATTAGAAAATAGATTCTTAAATAATCTATGTAATAAACTAGAAAAAAATATGGAGGGATAAGATTTGAAAATAGCAATAGCAAGTGAAAATAAAATTGTAAGTCAACATTTTGGTCACTGTGAAACCTTTGAAATATTCAATACTAAAAATGGAGGGATTATCAGTGAGGAATCATTGGAGAACCCTGGTCATAAACCTGGATTTTTACCAAGGTTTTTAAATGAAAATGGAGTAAATGTAATCATATCTGGTGGCATGGGCCAGGCAGCAGTAGATATCTTCAATGAAAACAACATTGAGGTTATAGTAGGAGCTAAGGGGCTAGCTAAAGATTTAGCAAAGGATTATTTAAATGGAGAACTAGAATCAACCGGTTCTATTTGCCACGATCATAACCATTAATTTTATTGGATAAGCAGAAATTCAACCTTAAGGGTAATTTAGGGTTGAATTTTTAAATATAAATACTGGAGGGTACAATGTAAAATATTATATTTTATTCATTAGCACTGGGTACTGTGAAAGTATAAAGCTTAGTATGGATAGGAAAGATTGAATCGTATTTCAATCGTGCAGTAACCCATATATCCATCGGGGTAGAGAAGGATACTTGACCATTTGAATCTGCATTTAGTGGAATTTCAAATTGAAGATTGTCAATTAGTGTGCATTAATTATTTTAATCTACTCAAATAGTAGGACAAGACTACATGTAAAGGCATATTATTTTGAGAGAAATACTGGAATTAGTACAGCATATATTGAATCATCAAATCTATCTAATCCAGCACTATCAAATGGTCTAGAATGGAATTTAAAAGTATCGGAATATACTTCTAAAGATGTTTTAAATAGCTTTATAAAAACCTTTGAAACATATTGGAATGATGGAGAATTTAAAACCTTTAGATCAAGTGATAAAGAAGATAAAAAAGAATTTAAAAAAGCCTTGAGTATAAAGACAAAGGATGATTCTCTTTAT
>JAAYNS010000129.1 GCA_012520755.1 Tissierellia bacterium | reverse complement strand
CCATTTGAAGTGCAATATATTGGTGTATCTGGTATTTCTCTCATCAACAATGGAAGAGCTCCACTGTGGTCTGATTCACCGTGTTGGGCTATGATATAGTCTATTTCATTTAAGTCAATTTCCTTCTTTAAATTTTCTACAAATTCTTCCGCATAAGGATCCCATACTGTATCTATTAAAACTGTCTTTTCATCCCTAATTAAATAGGAATTATATGATGAGCCTCTGTGTGTTGAATACTCCTCTCCATGAAATGTCCTTAATTCCCAGTCAATTTTTCCAACCCATGTTACCTTGTCAGTTAATTTAAAAGCCATTTTTCATCCTCCTTAATTAGATTTCATATTTTTTCTCTAATTCTTTTAAGATAGCTAGGTATTTTTCTTGTGTCCCTATTTTACTTGCTTCTTCATCGATTTTATTACTTTCTTCATCAATGAATTCTTTTATATCATCTGCTAGCATTCTTTCTGCAAAAGTATACATTACATTGTTTTCTTTATCTATATGCCTTTCTAATAAATCTGCATAGCAAATAGCATTAGCTATTATATCAAGTCTTGCTTTATCATTACCTTCTTTAAAACTTTTTACTCCTTTTTCAAGATTAGCCATATAGAGTCTTCCATTATCATGTTCTATCAGCATACCAGTAATTGCTCCTGATTTTGCTAGCTTTTCTAGTTCCTCTTCCATAGTCTTAAACAATATATCCTCTTCTTTACCATGATGAAGTTTATCAGTATATGTTCTTACAAAGTCAATTATTTTTGGGAAGTCATCTATATCAAATCCTTCATTTATGAGAAGCCTATAGCAAATCTTTCTTATTACTTTTAACATCCTTAGAACATTAGTATGTTCTTCAACCATAATTCTAATCGATTCCAATTGTTTTACCTCCTAATATGATATTTCTTCCAATTTATCTATGTCTAGTATTAGTATTTTTTTATTTCCTATTTGTTCAATCAAACCCTGCTCTTCAAATAATGATAATCTTCTACTTAAGGTTTCCTGACTCATGCCTAATTGAGATGCTAAATCACCTTTTGTCATATTTAAAACAACTTCATCATTACTATCTTTCATCTTTAATAAACCTTGTGCAAGTCTAGTTTCTGCAGAATGTAGATTTATATCCTCTATTAGATTCTCTGCTACTTCTAATCTCTTGCTGAGCTCTTCTAATAACTTAAAAGCTATAGTTGGATACTTTTTCATAAGATCCTTTAATCTCTTTCCTTCAATTAAGCATAAATTTGTATTTTCCATGACTTCTGCATTCTCTGTTAAGGGCATTGAACTAAAAAGTGTAAGCTCTCCCAAAAATTCACCTGGTCCAACAATTCTTATAACCTGTTCTTTACCATTAGAACTAATTCTTGATATCTTTACTCTGCCCTTATGTATTACATATAAATCATTTCCAATATCACCTTGATTATATATAAACTGGCCTTTTTCATATTCCTTTGCACTAGTTATAGATGCAACTTCTATCATTTCATCAATTGTTAAAGAAGAAAATATTGGAACCATTCTAATGCAATTTTTCTCTGAATCTTGAAAACAACTATGACATATCATGGATTACCTCCCTTAAACTTCACACTGCATTAACCATATTGTAATTTTACCCTAATCAACACTTGTTTAAGCATTTAATATTTTTAATCTTGTTAATACTATGTTAATATTTATGATGTATAATTAATAATACATCCAAATAATTGAAGTTGTTTTATGAAATTAACTAGAAATACTTTACTATTCTGTTTAGAAACATGATGCAACTTTCTTTTGATTATAATAAATACTTACATATAATAAGGGGGTCAAAATGAAATCTAAAATCTCAGCATTTGTAACAAAATTTAAAAACTTACCTAAGAAGAGAAAAATAATCATAGTCGCTGGCATAATTATTGTCTTATTATTTTTAATAATAAACAGGTCAAAAAGTGATAGTGGAATGTATACAGAGGAAGTTGTGAAAACTCAAGATATAAACACATTCTATAGTTTTAGTGGAAATATTGAATCAAATGATATCCAAGAGGTGGTATCAATATCTAACTTGTCCGTTAAAAAATTCCATGTGGAAGAAGGAGACCAAGTAAAGGTTGGAGATTTATTGTTAGAACTTGATGATAATACAATAGCATCCAGTTTGAAACAGGCGGAAGCAGGTGTGGAATTGGCAAAAATCAACTTAGACATGGCAAAGGGTGCTTCAAAAAATCAACAACTTACCCAGGCTAAACTAAACCTAAATACAGCACAGCTAAATTATGATGCTGCAATCTCCACATCCAAAGATCAACAAAGTCTTCAAATAACAAATGCTCTTAAGGCTGCCCAATTAGCATTTGACAATGCTACATTACAACTTGAAAGAGTGAAAGGTTTATATGAAATAGGAGGGGCTTCTCAAGTAGATGTAGAACAGGCTCAGACTGCCTACGATCAGGCACTAATGCAATTAAATGCTGCCCAAGTTAATTTTGACAATATGGAAAAAACAATAAATCAGAGTATTGAGCTTGCTAAAGAACAGCTAGAAGCTGCTGAAAAGTCTTATAATGCACTTGTAGATAGTTTAAATAACAATATTCGTATAGCTGAAGAACAACTAATCCAAGCTGAGGCTTCTTATGATCTATTAAAGGAACAATTGGATGATACAAGGATTTATGCAGAAGTAGATGGTGAAGTTTCAGAGATACATGTAACTGAAAATCAGTCTATAATTATGGGAACACCTATAATGGATGTAGTAGATCATAACAATTTCATTGTTAAGTTAAAGGTAGATGAATATGATCTAAAGGCAATATCCTTAGGGAAAAAAGCTGAGGTGACAATCAGCGCACTTGGTGAAAAAGTGGTGGGTACAGTAACTGATATTTCAAAACAAGCAAAAGTAGTTGAGGGTGTATCATTTTTTGAAACTACAATAAAGCTAGAGGATAATGAGCATCTTCGTGTTGGTATTTCCACTGAAGTAATAATGCCACATGAGAGTGTGAAGAATGCTACAACTATTTCCATGAAGGCTCTTCAGTTCGATGATGAAAATAAGCCTTATGTCTACTATAGGGATAGTAAAGGAAGTATTTCAACCAAAGCTGTTACTGTTGGAATAAACGATGGCATTATAGTTGAAATACTTGAGGGTGTCGAGTCTGGAGAGACTATACTTGTTCCAAGAACTTATCCAGACTTTCTAATGACAGAATCTTAGTAAGGATGATAGATATGAGTAAAGAAATACTTAAAATGACAAATATTATTAAGACATATCCTATGGGTGATGAGGATCATGTGGTTTTGAAAGGAATAGACCTTATTGTAAATGAAGGAGAGTTTTTATCTGTGCTAGGACCTTCTGGATCAGGTAAATCTACTTTAATGAATATATTAGGTTGTTTAGATACGCCAACATCAGGTGAATATATACTTCATAATAAAAACATTTCTAATCAAAATCAAAAGGAATTAGCTAGAATTCGAAGCAAGGAGATAGGTTTTATATTTCAATCTTTTCATCTATTGCCCAGATTATCTGCTAGAGAAAATGTTGAATTACCTCTTATCTATGCTAAGTTTTCTAAATCCGAAAGAAAAAACATAGCTGAAGAAATGTTAGTAAAAGTTGGTCTTGAAGACAAGATGAATCATAGGCCAAATCAATTATCAGGTGGACAGCAACAACGTGTTGCTATAGCAAGAGCTTTGTCAACTAATCCAACTATCTTGCTAGCTGACGAGCCCACTGGATCCCTAGATCAAAGTACGGGTAAACAGGTGATGAATCTTTTCACTGAATTAAATCAGGAAGGACATACAATCATAATGATTACGCATGATTCAACTATAGCAAAATATGCTAACAGAATCGTTAATCTTCTAGATGGTATGCTCACAGAAGGAGATGTAGCTGATGCTTAGGGAAACAATAAAAATGTCTTGGCAAAATATTGTAAATAACAAGATGCGTTCATTTTTAACTATCTTGGGTATTGTTATAGGTGTAGCTGCAGTAATCGCCTTAATTACAATTATTCAAGGGGTCATTGATGAACTAAATCAGCAGTTCCTAGATATAGGAACTGGGAAGGTTAATGTTCAAGCCTATGGAACTCCTTTAAAACGAGGACTAAATAATAGCGACATTGAACGATTAGCAGAAATTGAAAATGTTGCAGGTGTATCCCCAAATCTATCCTTTTCTTCTACTGCCGTAAAAGATGAAAATGTACTAGAAGATATAACTGTAGATGGTAAAAACGAAGTCTATTTTAGAACCACTAAGGAACTTGTCTCTAGGGGAAGGAATCTTAACATACTTGATATGGATAGCAAAAACAAAGTAGCTATTGTTGATGGGGAACTTGTAGAAAACTTATTCTTTGGTATAGACCCTTTAGGTGAAACCATAATAGTTGATGGTACCACTTTTATAATTGTAGGAGTCTTAAAGAAAGACCTTCATGATGATATGATTGCAATGGTATCTGCAGGTGATTCTAATGGAAAGGTAATAATTCCATATACAACTGCAATGACTATGGCAGGATTGGGAAATATAACTTCCGTGGATATAACTGTAAAAGATACTAACTATATGTCCCAAGTAATAGATGAAATTGAATTAGTTCTTAACCAAGCATTTAATTTTAAAGACGATAGCTTTTTTATTCTAGATCTAGATAGCCTAGTGGATGCTATGGAAAAAATGCAATCAATGATGACCTCTATGCTTACTGGTATTGCTGCCATCTCCCTTCTAGTAGGTGGGATTGGCATAATGAATATGATGTTGGTTTCTGTTACAGAAAGAACCTCCGAAATCGGTCTTAGAAAAGCACTTGGGGCTGAACCAAAAAGTATTCAATCACAATTTTTAATAGAATCTATCTTTCTTTCCTTATTAGGTGGTATAATAGGTGTAATATTAGGATTAACACTATCCTATGTGGTTAGTAATGCAATAGGTATGCCTTTTAGACTACATCTTGGTGCTATCGCTTTAGGCTTGAACTTTTCAGCCATAATCGGTATTGTCTTTGGATGGGCACCTGCTAGGAAGGCGAGTTTATTAAATCCGATAGATGCTTTAAGAAGCGTATAGATTTGAAGTACAATTCACAATTCACAATTGTTATGAGAGATCCTTAGAAGGAAAACATTAAGAAGCTTGTCTAGTCTTTAAATGGGAATAAATGTTACAAAGCTATTAAGATAAGGAGTGAATTATAAATGAAGTTTAAAAATTTTATAGTATTTTCATTAATCATCTCTATATTATCTGCTTTCCCAGTATATGCAGCTGATAAAGTTGAAGAAGATATTATGGTAATTGAGTATGATGATATTGAAGATATGGTTCTAGAGAACAACATAAATCTTGAGATTGCAAAATATTCTATTGAGAACTTGGAAGATGCACGAGATGAGGAAAGAGAGGCTATTAGACAAGCAAGTGAATTAGGCATGACTGCTTTCACTTCTATAACAAATGGCCAAATAAACTTACTAAGATTAAATCGTGATCAAATCGAAAAAAGTCAAATCTATACAGCAAAAAGCTTCTTTATTGCATTACACCAATTGTCCAATAATATTAAACAATTGGAGCTAAACAAGGCTAGTATGGAAGAACAATTGCAAATCAATAAAATCAGATATGATTTAGGTCTTATTACAGAATCTGTATTGAATAGTCTTGAAACTAGTATAAAAGAAACCGATGTGACTTATAACACATTAATTAATTCAAGGGATTCTAATGAAATACAATTCAAAAACATTCTAGATATTTCTTCATCTAAAGAGATAAAACTAGGTGAAATACCTAATGTATCCATAGACTATATAGAAAGTATTGACTTAAAAAAGGATACAGATTTAGCAGTCAAAAACTCTATAAGTTTACAAATACAGAAACAAAATCAAAGTAATAGTCGTGAGGACAGCAAAATAAGAAGTAGACAAAATAAACTTACAAGAAAAGACATAGAGCTTAGTATGCTTAATCAACATAATTTAATATTGGAAAAATATGATACACTGGAAAATTCCAAGAAAGCCTTGGAAAACCTAGAAAATGAATTTGAAGTTTCTGAGTTCAAATATTTAGTAGGATTAATATCTTTAAATGATTTCAATACAGCAAAAAGACAACTAGATCTTCAAAGGCTAACTGTAGAAGCTAATGAAATATCCCTTTTCACAGAAGCAGAAAACTACGAGGCTATGAAAAGTGGAATGGTTTAACACTAGGCGAGTCTTTATTCAATTTCTACCATATATTAGATAGATAAAAGAAAATAAAAAAGTTGGAGAATGTAAATTCTCCAACTTTTTTATTTCTTAGGCTTTGCTCTTTCTACTCTGATCTTAGTCCCTTTTATTCTATTGTTATCAAGACTATTTATTACCCTTTCAGCAATCTTTTTGTCCACTTCAACAAATGTAAATTTATCATATATATCTATGCTTCCAACCTGCTGTTTATTAATATTTGATTCTTGGATTATTGCTGATAATATATGTCTTGGACTAACACCTCTCCTGCTACCAATATTAATATGAAGCCTTGCCATATCTCTAGGTGTTCTTGAGCTTTTATTGCCCCTGTTTCCCTTAGATTCTTTAATGTCTCCTGGAATGAATTTCTTTCCAAAATCAACCATATCTAGTTCTTCATGGCCTTCTAAGCGGTTTTCCTCCATATATATTTTTAATATGGCTGCAGCTAGCTCTAAAGAAGTGTAATCCTCTTGAAGTAAACCATCTATTATGTTTATATGCTTAGTTGATTGGCCTTTTTCAACTTCTTCCCTAATCCTATTGACTAAATTCAAGGTGTACTTGTCTTCTATATCCTTTAGGGTTGGTAAGTCTCTTCTTTCTATTTTAGTCTTAGTATACTTTTGAATATCCTTTAGTTTAAAAATATCTCTACCTGCTACAAAAGAGAATGCTCTACCTTCTCTACCAGCTCTAGCAGTCCTACCAATTCTGTGAACATAATACTCATCATCTTGAGGCATATCATAATTAATAACTAGATCAATATCGTCTACATCAAGACCTCTAGCAGCTACATCTGTGGCAGCCAGTATTTCTATAGAACCATTTCTGAACTTGTTCATTACCGAATCTCTTTGAGATTGCTTTAAGTCACCATGCAAGCCATCAGCAAAATAGCCCTTGCTCATTAATTCACTAGTAAGCTCATCGACCTTTTTCTTAGTGTTACAAAATACAATAGTCAGTTTTGGATTGTAGATATCTATTAGTCTAGTTAAAATCTCTGTTTTCATGTGTTGTTTTAATTCAAAATAAGCCTGCTCTACCCTTGGAACAGTTAGCTCTTTGTGAACAACCTTGATAAACTCTGGATCTTTTTGAAATCTTGATGCAAATCCTAATATTTCTGATGCCATTGTTGCTGAGAAAAATATTGTTTGCCTTTCTTCTGGTAGAGTATTCATAACTAACTCAATATCGTCTCTAAATCCCATATCAAACATTTCATCAGCTTCATCAAGAATCATCATATTTATATTATGAGTTTTTATGGTCTTTCTTTTTATATGATCTATAACCCTTCCTGGAGTTCCAACTACTATTTGGATGCCTGTCTTCAAAGCTCTAAGCTGCCTATCTATAGGTTGCCCACCATAAACAGGTAATACCTTGATACCCTTTTTATACTTACCAAGATTGCTTATCTCTTCAGCTACCTGAATACACAATTCTCTTGTTGGGCATAGCACCAAAGCTTGCAATGACTTATTAGTAGGGTCCGTCCTCTCCAATATTGGAATCCCAAAGGATGCAGTTTTTCCCGTTCCTGTTTGTGCCTGTCCTATAACATCTTTTCCTTCTAATAGTACTGGTATTGCTTGACTTTGAATAGGAGACATCTCCTCAAAACCCATAGCCTTTATACCTTTTAGTATTTCTTGCGAAAAATTAAAATCTTCGAATCTCATTTTTTTCATTAAATTAAATCGTCCTCCTCGTTCTTTAACTTACTAAGTATATCTTTAATAATTTAAAATAGCAAGCTAAATCTTTATTATTTATTATTCTACTCTTTTATACTGACATTTAACCAATTATTTTACTAATTATATTTCTTCTTTACTTGTTACCATTTTGTAAATGTTTTTACTTAATTTTTGACAGGATTCTTCTTGACAAAAGACTAATATCTGTTGTATAATTTACCTGCAACCTTAAATCAAGTTGCAAGTTGTTACTTTTTAAGGGTAGGAGGAAGAGATATATGATAATTCTAAACAAATGTAATCTAGTGAAAAAGAATACCAATAATACTAAAGATATCGAAGAATGCTCTATACAATTATTAGATATTAGCAGATTAAGCGAGGTTGTAGAGTTAGAGCACAAAATATACGAAGAATTGGAAAATAAGGATATTCTATATGTTGACTCCTATGATGATATGTACTATGAACTTACAAATGGCGGAAAACTTTTCGGTGTTTTAAATAGTAAAGATGAAATAATCGCATACAGATATATTTCTATCCCAGGGAAGAATAAAAATAATATGGGATATGATATTGGATTGCCATATGATCAATTAAACAAGGTAATCCACCTTGAAACAACTGTTGTTGACCCAGCTTATAGAGGCAATGGACTACAAGATTTAACTTTGAAAATTGTTTCTGATATGGCTAAGAAACAAGGTTATAGGCACCTCCTGTGCACTGTATCTCCTTATAATTTCTATAGCTTATACAATATTATGAAAAATGGATTAAAGATAAAATCCTTAATGAAAAAATATGGAAGTGCTGAAGATGG
>JAAYNS010000128.1 GCA_012520755.1 Tissierellia bacterium | reverse complement strand
TTGTTGCTTCTCATCATATTTATAGCATAGTTTGGTGTATCCTTAAGTCTAACAATACTATTAGGAGTAGACATTGCATTTTTTACACTTATAACTTGAGCTTTGTCTGCACTGTCAATAAACTGTTTTACATAATCATCAGCAGGGTTAGAGCTCATTTCTTCAGGTGTAGCTACTTGTATAACTTCCCCATCCTTCATTATAGCAACCCTATCTCCTAGCTTAAATGCTTCATTTATATCATGTGTAATAAAAACAATAGTTTTACCTAATTTCCTTTGTATAGACAACAACTCAAATTGCATATCCTTTTTAACTAATGGATCAAGTGCCGAAAAAGGCTCATCCATCAGAAGAATTTCAGGGTCATTTGCTAGTGCACGAGCAAGCCCAACTCTTTGCTTCATTCCCCCTGATAAACTACTTATTGGTTCTTCATCATAACCATCTAGGCCAACCATTGATATCATCTCACTGGCCTTTTTATGTCTTTCCTCTTTAGTTATGCCCTTTACCTCTAGGCCATATTCTACATTTCCTAGTACATTTCTATGGGACATAAGACCAAAGTTTTGAAATACCATAGATATTCTATTTCTTCTAAAATCATTTAATTCATTTTTATTAAATTTACCTATATCTTGACCTTCATAGAAAACCTTTCCTGATGTTGGCTTATTCAACAAATTAAAACATCTAACTAATGTTGATTTACCAGAACCAGATAAACCAATTATTACAAAAATTTCCCCTTTTTTGATATTAAGAGATACATTCCATAAAGCGATAGTTGCACCAGTCTTTTTATATATGGAATCTTTATCAGCTCCTGATTCTCTTAACTTAGTTGCTTCGTTTTTTCCAGAACCATAAATTTTTGATAATTTTTCTACGTTTAATATTATATTATTATTATTCTCCATCAGATCCCACCTCGCTACTTTGGATTAATCCTTGGGTAATTCTGTCTAAGATAATTGCTATAATAACAACGGCAATACCAGAAATTAATCCCCTACCCATTTCAACCCGGTTTACCGCAATTAGAACTTCCATACCTAGGCCTGATGCACCAATCATCGATGTAGTGACAACCATAGACATAGCCATCATAAGTGTTTGATTAACACCAGTCATTATTGTAGGAAGTGCCTGTGGAATCTGAACTTTGATTAAGGATTGCATTTTAGTAGATCCGAAGGCCAAAGAAGCTTCTACTACTTCTTTATCAATTTGTCTTATTCCATGATTTGTTAAACGAATCATCGGTACTATAGCATATACTGTAGTAGCAATAACTGCTGGTGGCTTACCTAATCCAAAGAGCATCATTGCAGGTATTAGGTATACAAATACAGGCATAGTCTGCATAGTATCTAAAATTGGACGTATAATCCTATCAAATCTATCACTGGCAGATGCTAATATCCCTATTGGGAATCCTAGTAACAAGGCAATTATTACAGATGCAATAATTATTGACAATGTCTCTATCATCAAGGTCCATAGGCCTACAGCACCAATTAATAATAGCATAAGGCCATATAATAACCCATTTCTAACTTTACCAGATATTCTCCAAGTAACAATCACTACAAAAATGATTAGTACAAACCAAGGGATAAAATTCAATACATCATTAATAGAACTTACAAAACTAGATAAACCTTTCTTAATAATACTAAAAAACCCATCATATTTAACACTAAAACCTTTAACAGCATTATCAATTGATTCTAAATCTATAGCTATTTTAAGGGGAAAGTTATATAACCAATCCATTGTTTTCCTCCTAATTATTTAAAAAGTCTTTAATAGCTTGTGCATCTTCAGCTTCAAGCCACTGATCTAATAATTCACTATGTTGGGTTAAAAACCATTTTGCAGTATCTACATAGTCTGCACCTGTATCTTGCATATAGGCAAGTCCTTCTGAGGTCAATGCACTTGATGTTTCGTACTTACTTAAAAAAGCAATTAATTCTGCATTTTCTTCATTTCCTGCGAAGTCATTACTTGCACCTACTGTTACATCCACAGGTGGAAATCCAGTTTCTCCAGTTCTGAAAGATTCTGGATCATAAGGTTTAGTTTCTAATAAGACCATGTCGTACATACCTAATAGCCATGTTGGTTCCCAGTAATATGCAGCTATAGGCTCTCCTTTTTCATATGCTGATGTTATAGCAGTAGCTAAAGCAGCATCTGAACCTGGTCTAAAATATATAAAGTTTTCATCTAATCCATGATAGGTAAACTGGGCATTCAGCAATTGATCAGCTTCCCAACCTGGAATTGCACCATACATTCTTCCCATGCTAGGGTCTTCATCATCTTGAAATACATCTGAGTATTCTTTTAAATCCCATAAATATTGTAAGTCTGGGGCACTGGCTTCGATTCCCCTTTCAGCATCACCTTCGATTACATATCTTGGTACATAAACTCCTTGGTTATTATCATCAAAGTTGGAACTTAATAACTGAAATCTACCATTCTCTAAATCTTCATCATAAGATGCTATATTAGCAGACCAGATTTCCATATGGACATCAATTTCTCCTGACAATAAACCTTGATGAGTTACAGGCGTTGAACCAGAAACTTCGCTCCATGAGTAGCCCCATAGCTCTTCGGCTATAGTTCCAGCAATAGCATTATGAAATCTTATACTATCCCAGCCAGCATCTGCAAAACTTATGGTTTTGCTTTCTGCAGAATTTCCTCCTGAACATCCAAC
>JAAYNS010000017.1 GCA_012520755.1 Tissierellia bacterium | reverse complement strand
GATCAAACTCTCATTTAAAAAGTTTTTCTAGCTCTGTTTGCTGACTTGTTTTACGTCCAATGGACGATTGACTTTTGTCAATGTTTTAATCCAAAGTATCTCACACTATTTAATTATCTAGGTTCATGTGCCGCCTCATTTCAGACGACTTTTTAATATTAGCACAATTTTTATATTGTGTCAACTACTTTTTTTATTTTCATTTTCTTAGTAGTTATTTTGTTTTTTTGCTAACTCGTTTAACAGTTAGCTTTATTAATTTACTTTAATTTCGACAAAATGTCAAGCCTTTTTTTAATATAATTTATAATCTCTATATATTTGCACAGCTTTCCGACAATATTTAATAGCCCAAATTCTATTACTACAATGATTGAAGGCTATTTCTTTTTTATACTCATTAAAATAAAAAAGTTTTAAATCAATTGTTGATTTAAAACTTTTTATTTATAAATATTATTTAGTTTTTTATCTTTGTTATTTTAACTTCTTCTATTAATCCTTCATCAGTTGCTTTTACTACTTTTATTTTGATGTCACCTGATTGGAACTCAGCCCCTTGTTCCACTGGTTTGCAGGCATCATCAGCTAAACTACATACTAAGCCTCCTATAGTATGTGCTTTATCTATAGGTAGATTCAAGCCTGACTTTTTTGATACTTCTTCTATACTTGCTGAAGCAGAATATACTCCGCTAGTTCTTTTTATAATATCATCTTTATCCCTTTGAACTAAATACCTCAATGTAGCAAATACTATAGCAATTGCTAGGGTCCCCCATATTAAATCTAGCATAGTATCTGCATATACCAACATTTTTCTAGCAATTACAAATAAGATTAATTCTAAAATTGCTTCTGTTGAATGGTATATAATCATTAGCATAAGCTCTACTCCAACTATTAGGATTAAAGCATATGCTAAAAAATTCCGGAATAATTCATATGACTTGCCTGGCTCAGTAACCAATATTTCCCCAATGTATTTAACTAGATCTACTAAGCCAACAATTATCCCTATTGCAATTAAACCAGTAATTACCATTTCAAGGATATATGTCAATTTTTCAAAATTCTTTTCAAAGAAATCATGTTTCAATATAATTGCATCCCCTATTCATAAATAATCATTAAATTATTAATGTCTTCTCTACTTCTTTTCTAAGCTTTGTTAGTACTCTCTTTTCAATTCTTGATACTGTCATTTGTGAAATGTTTAAACTCTTAGCAATAGAAACCTGTGTTTTTTTGTTAAAATATCTATCAACTAATATTTCCTTTTCAATATCATTTAGCTTGTCCATTATTTTTAATATAAAATCATTGTTTTCTATTTTACTAAAATACATGTCTTCTTCTCCAATTAATTCTGCTAAATTTACTTCTTTATCATCATTGTTGGAGTCATATGTCACATCTAAGGATTGGGGAGTATACACCTTACTTGCTTCTAAAGCTTCTAAAATCTCTTCTTCAGTACTGTTCAAATAATTAGCTATATCCTCTATTGTAGGTGACCTTTGTAAGTCTTGACTTAATTGCATCTTAGCGTTATTAATCTTCTTAGATAATTCTTGTATTCTTCTTGGAACTCTAATAGTCCAGCCTTTATCTCTAAAATACTTCTTTATTTCTCCAATAATAGTAGGAGTAGCAAAGCTGGAAAATTCAAATCCCTTATCTATGTCATATCTATCTATTGCATATATCAAACCAATACAGGCTACTTGATAAATATCATCATAATCAATACCTCTATTAGCATACTTTTTAGACAATATTTCAGCAATATATAGATGCTCTTCTATAAGAATATCGCGTATTTCTTTTTCGCCCTTTTCCTTATATCTTCTAAAAAGATTTCTAATATCTTCTTTTTCTAAATTTTCTTTATTGTAGTAGTTCTTGTTTGCCATAGACTACCATCCCTATTCAAAAAATTTTATCATTTTTATACCTGCATCATTAAATTCAACCTTATCCATTAATGATTTTATTATTAAAATGCCTAGTTTTCTATCCTTACATTTATCTATTCCTTCAGGTATATATTCTTTAGCATCAGATACTTTTATGGTTAATTGTTTTTCATCTAAAATGAACTCAATATCTATTTTTTCATTATCAGTAAAGCAAAGGGAGTTTACACAAGCTTCTCCTATGGCCATTTTTATATCTTCGATTTCATCAATACTCATTGCATACTTGTTTGATACTGAGGATGAGGTTAATCTTACTAAACTAATATAATCAGGTTTACTCGGAATAGAAAGGTTAATCATATCATTGTTCATTATTTTCACCTCTGAAGTTAAACAACTTATCTAATTCAGTTATATCAAAAAGCTTTCTAATATTTGGTTTAATATTTGTTAAATATATTTTATGATCCGACTCTTGGAGGATTTTTAAGATACCTATTAAGGTTCCTAATCCTGTGCTATCAATATAATCTAATTTTTCACCATCTATTAATATATCAGCTTCCTTTTCCTCATAAGACTTAATAGCTTGTTCTTTAAAAACATCAGAAGTATAAATATCCATATCTCCTTCTAACATAAATATCCACATATTTTCTTCATTGCTATATTTAACATTAGTATTAAATGACACTATGAAACCTCCTTACATATTAAATTACATTAATTCTATACTAAATAAAATGTAATGTAAAGTTAGCATTAATTATTACTCTTCTACATCCTCTAAATATTTAGCTACTGCTACAACTTTTTCGTCATCCATCCTCATAAGAGTAACTCCTTGAGTACTTCTTCCCATGATAGAAATATCTTTAGTATTCAGTCTAATTATAGTGCCATTATATGAAATCAAAATAACTTCATCATTTTCATCCAGTACTTTTGCAGATACAATATCCCCTGTCTTTTTCCTTATATTATAAGTTTTTAGACCCTTGCCTCCTCTATGTTGAACTTTGTATTCTTCTATAGGAGTTCTCTTTCCATAACCATTTTCAGAGATTATTAATAGATATTGATTTTCCACTACTAAGTCAACTGCTACTACTTCGTCACCTTCATTTAATGTTATACCTTTTACTCCTGAAGTATTTCTTCCCATTTTTCTAATATCATTTTCATCAAATCTTATTGCCATACCCTTCTTAGTAACAAGGACAATCTCACTCTTTCCATCAGTCATCCTAACAGATATTAATTCATCATCATCCCTTAATTTTATGGCAATAATTCCATTCTTTCTAATATTTGAGAACTGGTCTAATCCTGTTTTCTTAACAAGACCACTCTTAGTAAAGAACATTAAATTGTTGTCAGGTTCATATTCAGACAAAGGTATAACAGTATTAATATTTTCACCATTTTCTAGGTTTAAGAGATTTATTATAGCTGTTCCTCTTGCCTGTCTTCCAGCTTCAGGAATTTCATAAGCCTTCATCATAAAGACTTTTCCTTTATTGGTAAAGAATAAAATTGTATCATGGGTTGATGCTATAAATAAATTTTCAACAAAATCATCTTCCCTTGTTGTTAATGCAGATACTCCCTTGCCCCCCCTTCTTTGCTGCCTATATGCACTTTCAGGTATCCTCTTTATATATCCAAAATGGGTCAATGTTATTATAATGTCTTCTTCCTTAATCATATCCTCAATATTTATTTCGTCAGCAGAAGGCATTATCTTACTTCTTCTTTCATCACCATATTTTTCCTTAATTTCTAATAATTCCTCTTTTATAATATTTAGCACTAATCTTTCACTTGCTAATATTTCTCTAAGTCTATTTATTTCTTTAATAAGAGCCTCATATTCAGCCTCTAATTTATCCCTTTCCAGACCTGTTAGTCTACGTAATCTCATATCAAGAATAGCCTGAGATTGCTTTTCAGATAAATCGAAACTTTCCATTAACCTTTCTTTTGCAGTAATATCATCCTTAGAACTTCTGATTATACTAATGACTTCATCAATATTATCCAATGCAATTTGTAAACCTTCTACAATATGAGCCCTATCCTCAGCCTTATTAAGATCAAATTGAGTTCTTCTACGGATAACATCTTTTTGATGGTCTAAGTATTGAACTAATATTTCTTTTAAATTCAGTATTTTTGGTTCACTATTAACTAAAGCTAGATTAATAACCCCAAATGTAACCTGCATCTGTGTATTTTTATAAAGATGATTTAAAACAATATTAGGATTTGCATCTCTCTTTAATTCAATAACTATTCTCATACCATCTCTATCAGACTCATCTCTTAAATCTGATATTCCATCTATTTTCTTATCTCTTACATATTCAGCAATTTTTAAAATAAGATTAGACTTATTTACCTGATATGGTATTTCAGTAACTATTATCCTACTTTTCCCTTTATTGTTCTCTTCAATTTCTGCTACTGCCCTTATGATTATTTTTCCTCTACCAGTAGTATAGGCATCTCTGATTCCACTCATGCCCATAATATGTCCACCTGTTGGAAAATCAGGTCCCTTAATAAGTCCTGACAGCTCTTCTATTGTTACATCCTCATCATCTATTAATAAACATATACCATCTATTACTTCAGATAAATTATGAGGTGGCATATTAGTTGCCATACCTACAGCTATACCAGATGAACCATTTACTAATAGATTTGGAAACCTACTTGGTAATACAACTGGCTCCTTAAGAGTTTCATCAAAATTTGGTCTGAAATCTACTGTATCCTTATTTATATCTCTAAGCATTTCAGTAGAAAGCTTTGACATCTTTGCTTCAGTATATCGCATAGCAGCAGCCCCATCGCCATCGATAGAACCAAAGTTTCCATGTCCATCTACTAGTGGATATCTTGTATTGAAATCTTGAGCAAGTCTAACCATGGCCCCATATACAGAACTATCACCATGTGGATGATACTTACCTAGTACATCCCCTACTACTCTAGCTGATTTCCTGTATTGTTTTTCAGGGTCCATACCTAATTCATTCATAGCATATATGATTCTTCTATGAACAGGTTTTAAACCATCTCTTACATCTGGAAGGGCACGGCTTACAATAACACTCATAGAATAATCCAAATAGGATTTTTTCATATCATCTTCTATATTAATATCAATTAATTTACCCTCATTTTCCTTGTCCATCTTTTCTCTCCTATACATCTAAATTACTTACATATTTAGCATTTTCTTCAATGAATTCTCTTCTTGGTTCTACCTTATCTCCCATAAGGGTAGTAAATATTTCGTCGGCTTCAATAATATCTTCAATCCTTACCCTTAACAATACCCTTGTTTCAGGATCCATTGTAGTATCAAATAATTGATCTGCATTCATTTCTCCAAGACCCTTATATCTTTGTATATTATAATTACTTCTACCTATTTCCTCCAATAATTCATCTAATTCTTTATCACTATAGCAATAATATTCCTTCCTAGCTTTAGTAATTTTATATAATGGTGGTTGGGCAATATAAATATGCCCTTTTTCTATTAACTCCCTCATATACCTAAAGAAGAAAGTTAATAATAGGGTTCTGATATGTGCACCATCAACGTCAGCATCGGTCATAATTATTATCTTTCCATATCTTAATTTGCTAATGTCGAAATCTTCTCCTATTCCAGTACCGAATGCAGTTATCATAGCCTTTATCTCTTCATAATCTAGTACCTTATCAATTCTTGCCTTTTCAACATTCATTATTTTACCCTTTAAAGGTAATATGGCCTGATATCTCTTGTCCCTACCTTGTTTAGCACTACCACCAGCAGAGTCCCCTTCGACAATATATATTTCAGTTTCATTTAAATCACTTGATTGACAATCTGCTAGCTTACCAGGCAATGTTGTATTATCAAATATGCTTCTCTTTCTTGTAAGTTCTCTGGCTTTTCTTGCTGCATTTCTAGCCCTTTGTGCACTAATAGCCTTATCTAATATTGATTTTCCTTCTTTAGGATTTAACTCTAGATAATCAGTTAGATATTCAGCAAATGTTGATTCTACAATACCCCTAGTTTCACTATTTCCTAATTTACCCTTTGTTTGTCCTTCAAATTGTGGTTCAGGTAATTTAACTGATAGAATAGCAGTAATACCCTCCCTTACGTCTTCTCCAGATAGATTTTCATCTTTTTCTTTTAGGTATCCATTTTTTCTACCATAATCATTTATTACTCTAGTTAAACCTGATCTAAAACCAGATAAGTGAGTACCACCATCATGAGTATTTATGTTATTGGCAAAAGTAAGTACATTTTCATTATATGAATCTGTATACTGAATAGCCAATTCTACAATAGTATCATCCTTTTTAGTTTCAAAGTAAATAACATTCTTATGAATTGGGTTCTTATTTTTGTTTATATATTCAACAAATGATTTTATCCCACCTTCATAATAAAATTCTTTTAGCTTGTCAGTTCTTTGATCTTCTAAAATAAGTTTTACACCTTTATTTAAAAATGCCATTTCTCTAAAACGGCTTTCTAAAACACTATAATCAAATTCAGTTGAATCAAAAATCTCTGCATCAGGCTTAAATTCTATAGTTGTTCCAGTTGAATTGGATTCTCCTATTAGCTCTAGTTCAGAAACAGGAATACCCTTTTCAAACTTTTGCATATACTCTTTTCCATTTCTTTTAACCCTTGCTACAAGCCATTCAGATAATGCATTAACTACTGATACACCTACACCATGTAGACCTCCTGAAACCTTATAAGCTCCATTATTAAATTTTCCGCCTGCATGTAAAATTGTAAGTACTGTTTCTACAGTTGACTTACCTGTTTGTGGATGTATTTCTACTGGTATACCACTACCATTATCCTCTACAGATACAGATCCATCTTTATATAGGATTACTTTTATAGTATCACAAATACCAGCCAATGCTTCATCTATACTATTATCAACAACTTCATATACTAGATGGTGTAGACCCTTTGGTCCAGTACTACCTATATACATACCTGGTCTCTTTCTAACAGGATCTAGTCCAGTAAGTACTTGTATATCACTGGCTGTATAATGCCTATTATTTTCATTTACTTCATTGCCCATATTTTTCCCTCCTATCTAATCCCTTAGATCTTTTCAATAAAGAATTAGATGATATATTTGACACATATAGCTTTATTAAATCTTTCTTTTTGTTTTTATTTTTTGATTTTGTATTTCTAGTTTTTGAAATAATATAAGTATTAATTTCATCAACATTATTTACTAGATAATTATTTTTTATTAAATAATCAATATAAGCAGAATTTATTTTTGATTCATCAACTGTCTTCTTATTCAGAATAACTATTATATCTTTTTCCTCTATAGAAATATTATCTCCTATGTGAATGAGCATTTTTAACTCCTTTTGTATATTTTACCATTTTCAATATAATATATTGATTTATTATAATTCTCTATTGATTTTATATCTGCTGCATCTGTAGCAGTAATAAATACCTGCATTTCATTAAAATATTTTGTTAAATATTTTCTCCTTTCGTCATCTAATTCAGAAAACACATCATCTAATAAAACTACAGGATATGAATCTTTCTCCTTTTTTATTAAATCTACTTCAGATAATTTTAAAGTCAATACCAGAGTCCTTTGTTGACCTTGTGAACCAAATGTTTTAACTTCCTTACCATTAATATAAAATAGAATATCATCCCTATGTGGTCCTATTTGGCTAGTTCCATTTTCAATATCCAGATTAAGATTATTTTTAAGCATACTATAATATTGCTTTTCAATTTCATCCTTTGTCTTCAATATTGGTATATTTGAATGATATTTAACAATTAAATCTTCTTTGTTTGATGTAAGCTTGTTGTGAATTGCTTTACAGTTTTTAGAAAGTTCATCAATAAATTTATGTCTTTCTAATACTATGCTTGCACCGATTTTTGATATTTGCACATCAAATACATCTAACAGACTTATTTGTTTTCTATTAAGTCTACAAGACTTTAGTAAATTATTTCTTTGAAAGAGTATTTTATTATATCTATTGATATTATAATTATAGACGGGTTTAATCTGTGAAATACCTTGATCCAAGAAAGACCTTCTTTCATTAGGACCATCTTTAACTAATTTTAAATCATCTGGTCTAAATACTACAACACTAAGACTTGTATCTAATTCCTTTAAGTTTTTAATTTCTATTTTATTTATCCTAATAATTTTAGATTTTTCTCTATTAAGTTTTAGTTCAACAAATTTATCATATATTTTAGTTTCAACATCCGTTCCAATATAAGCTTCATCTTTTTCGAAATTAATAATTTCCTTGTCCCTATTGCTTCTAAATGATTTTCCCGCCGAACACATATGGATAGCTTCTAGTAAATTTGTTTTACCTTGAGCATTCTTTCCTATAAAAATATTAATATTTTTATTGAATTCTACACTAATATTATGATAATTCCTAAAATTGATTAGCCTTATATTCTTTACATTCAAAAATTACACCCCTTAAGGCAAGATCATATTACAACAAATTTATCGTAATCTTCAACTTCTATAATGTCATTTTTTCTAATTTTTTTACCTCTTTGTACAACAATTTCTCCATTAACTTTAATGTTTTTCTCAGCTATCATCATCTTAGCTTGTCCTCCAGTTTGAGCAACACCAGCCAGCTTTAAAAATGAATCAAGTTTAATATAATCACTTGTGATTTCTATTTCTTTCATAAGCTTCCTCCAATATTTAAACCCGAGATTCTTCGATAATACTGCTTATACTGTCCGTCTTAGAATGACAAAATCTTGTTCACTATTAGTTATTCACTGACCTAAAAGTCATCATTAGCTAATCTAACTGGTAATACTAAATAAGTATAGTTTTCGTCATCTACACCCTTTATTATACATGGATTTAAACTTCCCATTAAATTAAGTTCAATTTCCTCTGCATCCATTATTTTAATACCTTCTAATATATATCTAGAATTAAAAGCAATATTTAAATCTTCCCCATCTTGAGTAGAATCAACCTTTTCATTAACGTCTCCAATCTCAGTATTAGACCTTATTAGAATATTGTTATCTGTTACATTAAGTCTAATTAAATTTGCCTTTTCTTCCTTAGCTAATAATGATGCTCTTTCTAAAGCATCCTGTAATTCTCTTCTATTAACTATAACCTTAGTATTGTGTTCTTGTCTCATAATATCCTTATAATTAAAGAACTGTCCTTCTAATAACCTGGAATAAAATATTGTATCACCAATATCAAATAATATTTGACCTGAAGTAGTACTAATTTTTATATCATCTTCCCCATCGTCTATTATCTTATTTAGTTCGTTTAAAGATCTTCCAGGAATTATTATACTAATTTCATTTTCTGAATCTATACTAACTTTTTTTAAAGCCAATCTATAACCATCTAATGAAACAAATGATATCATATTATTATTCATTTCAAACAATACCCCTGTTAATGTTGGTCTTGTTTCATCCTGTGTAGTTGCAAATACAGTTTTTCTTATTGCACTTTTTAACAATTCTCTATTTAATACAAAATTTTTCTCCTTTTCAACAATCGGAAGATCAGGATAATCTACACCTGAATTACCTATTATATTAAACTCAGAATTTTCACATTTAATGTTAATTTTGTTATTGTTTACATTTATATGGACTGGGGCATCTGGTAATTTTCTTATAATATCTCCAAATATCCTTGAGTTTACAACTATTGAACCACCTTCTATTACCTGACAATCTACAAAAGTTACTATACTAATTTCTAAGTCAGTAGCAGTTAGTTTAATTCTATTATCTTTTGCTTCTAGTAATATACCATCTAATATTTGTAATGTAGTTCTAGTAGAAATAGCTTTCTGTGCAATATTAATATGTTTCGTAAGATCTTTTTGATTTATTATAAATTTCATTTTTTACTCCTCCTTAAATAGAGATAATAATAAATAATATTAGTAGTAATAGTAGTAGGACATGTTATTATGTTGATAATTGAAAAACTATTGTAAATATAAAATACTTAGTGACTTAATAAGATGTGGATAGATTGAAAAGTTATTTGATTTAATCCACAAAATCTTATTCACCTTTTAATTCTGAAACTAATTTTTCTATTTTATTCTTTAATTTTTCATCTTTTTCTAAATCACCATTAATCTTATCGCAAGCATGTATTACTGTAGTATGATCCCTACCCCCAAATTCATCTCCTATTTTAGGAAGGGAAAGGTCTGTTAATTCTCTTGTTAAATACATAGCTATTTGCCTAGGATATGCAATGGCCCTAGTTCTCTTTCTTGAATTGAAATCTTCCATTCTAATTTTGAAATTTTTAGATACAGCTTCTTTAATAATATCTACTGTGATTTCAATTGGTTTATTGTTTGATAATATATCCTTTAATGCCTCTTGGGCCAACTCTGTAGTAATTTCTTTATTAGTTAAAGAAGAATAAGCTACTACCCTTATTAATGCACCTTCAAGTTCTCTAATATTGGATTTAATATTTGTAGCAATGTACTGAAGAATTTCATCTGTTACGTCAATACTCTCAATATTTGCCTTTTTTCTAAGTATAGCAACCCTTGTTTCTAAATCTGGTGGTTGTATGTCAGCTATAAGGCCCCATTCGAATCTTGATCTTAATCTATCTTCTAAAGTTGGTATATCTTTAGGTGGCCTATCACTTGATATAATAATCTGTTTATTATTTTCATATAGAGCATTAAATGTATGGAAGAATTCTTCCTGAGTTCCGTCTTTTCCAGCAATAAATTGAATATCATCTACTAATAAGACGTCAATATTCCTATATTTATTCCTGAATTGTTCATTTTTATATTCTCTAATAGAATTAATAAGTTCATTTGTGAATTTTTCTGATGAGACATAAACTACTTTTGAATCAGGATTTTGGCTTAATATAAAATGTCCAATTGCATGCATTAGATGTGTTTTTCCTAATCCAACTCCACCATATATAAATAATGGATTATAAGCTTGAGCTGGTGCTTCAGCTACTGCTAATGAAGCTGCGTGAGCAAACCTGTTGCTATTACCTATAACAAAACTGTTAAAAGTATACTTGGGATTTAGCTGTGATTTTTGGTTATTCTCAACATGTTCATATGTAGTGTTTTGTCCGTGATTTGAAACTATATCTTCTCCTGGAATTACAAATTCAATTTTGTATTCTTCCTTTGTAACTTGACTAATTGAATTTTTAATTAAATTATAATAGCGACCTTGTAAGATACCTTTAGTAAAATCATTTGGAACGGCTAAAATTATTTTATTATCTGTCATACTCATTGGTTCAATAGATTTTAGCCAAGTATTAAAACTTACCTCGCTTAATTCAACTTTTATTACATTTAGAACATCATCCCAAAGGGTATCTAAATTTGATGCCATAGAAAAACCTCCTATAAGTCCTATAAGATTTAACTTAATAACATATTTATTAACAGATAATATTAAAATAATTTATTGATATAAACCTATAAAATATTAATTTATCTGTGGATAATATTTATTAACATTATGTTTATTAATTAGAAAAATATTTAATAAAAAAAATTAACCACAATATCTGTAAACTTTAATGTGGATAATAAATTTATCTTTTCATTAAAAATTAGTGAAATGATTAATGAAAATTTAAGTTATCCACAATCAATCCACATTTTGTGCATAACTTAAGTATTTTTGACTTTATTCAAAAGATATTAACACCTGCTTTTATAATATCAAATCTTAAATTTATAATCAACAAAATTATCCACAATACTAACTATATGTTGATAACTCTTATTAGAGCTTTTGTAAATGAAAAATCTTGACATAGCAATATTAAATCAATATAATCAATAGTAGTGTTTAATTATATAAGAGAACTCTATATTGATATATATAATAGGAAACTTTCAAGGAGGTGTTTTTAGTGAAGAGAACTTATCAACCAAAAAGAAGACAAAGAAGTGTAGAACACGGTTTTAGAAAAAGAATGAAAACTAAGTCAGGTAGAGCTATAATAAAGGCAAGAAGAAAAAGAGGAAGAAAAAAATTATCAGCATAGGCCGCTATTTAGGTGGCCTTTTTGTTACATCTTTTAAACAATAGTTTTTGCTTACATGTAAGTATACCTAAGCATTTAGACAAGGGAATTTTTTTATTCCTTAATCACTTGTTTATGCTTCTAAGGAGTTAAATATGGAGAAAAGGTATAGATTAAGAAAAAATTTAGAGTTCGAAAAAGTATATATTTCTAAGAACAATTATTGGAATAGAAATTTAGTTTTGTACAAAAGAAAGAATAATTTAGAATATTCAAGGATTGGGATTTCAGTTTCAAAAAAGATTGGAAATGCAGTAATAAGAAATAAGGTTAAAAGACGTATTAGAGAAATTAGTAGGCTTCATTTACACAGGATAAAAGACGGGTATGATTTAATCTTTATTCCAAAGAAAAATGTAGTTGATATATCTTATGAAGAATTAGAAAGTGCTTTTATTCATATATTAAAGATATCAAATATGTTAGAAATTTGAAAGAATAGGTGTAAAAATGGCTAGAATAGCTATTTTTTTAATAAGATTTTACCAAAAATTTATATCTAAGTATATTTTAACAGGAAAAAATTGCAGATTTTATCCAACTTGTTCGGAATATTCTCTACAAGCATATAAAAAATATGGTTTTATAAAGGGATCTTATTTAACTATTAAGAGAATTTTAAAATGTCATCCGTTCCATGAAGGAGGAAATGATCCGCTTAAATGATAGGAGGTTTATTTAATACATGACAGCTTTTTTAGGAAATATAATGGGGGCTATATTAAGATTTGTATATGATTTTGTCTCGTCTATAGGGCATGAATCAATATATTTATCTTATTATGCTATAGCAGTTATTATAACTAGTGTAATTTTCAAAATGATTTTATTGCCAATTAGCTTACAACAAGCAAAATCATCTAAAAAGATGCAAGAGATGCAGCCGCTAACTAAACAAATTCAAGAAAAGTATAAGAATGATCCACAAACAATGCAAACAAAGATGATGGAATTATATAAAAAGCATGACTATAATCCTAGCTCTGGTTGCTTAGTTCTATTGATACAACTACCTATCATAATAGCATTTTTTGCTGTATTCAGAGAGCCTGCTACATATGCTTTTAAGGAGCCTGGCTTATATGAATCCATAAATAAAACATTTTTATGGATAAGTTCTTTAGAAAATCCAGATCCATTGATATGGGGTATGCCACTATTGTCTGCAGTAACTACATATCTGCAAACTAAAACAATGCCGTCAGCTGCTATAGGTGATGCAGCTGCAGCACAAACACAAAAAACCATGAATATGATGATGCCTGTTATGATATTTTTTATAACTAGAAGTTTTCCAGCTGGATTGGCTTTATATTGGGTAGTAGGTAATACATTTACCATCATTCAGCAATTAATATCTAGAAGGTCTTTACTCAAGGTGAAGGAGGAAAAATAGATATGAAATTTGTCGTTAAATCAGCTAGGACTGTCGAAGAAGCTTTAAAAGAAGCCTTAGATGAATTAGGAGTTAAAGAAAGTGATGTTGAGGTCGAAGTTATTGAAGAAGCAAGTAAAGGTTTATTCGGATTAATTGGTTCTAAAGAAGCAAAAATAATGGTATCTGTAATTAACGATCCAGTTGAAATTGCCGAAAATTTTATGGAAGAAATTCTGAAGCATATGAAAATTAAAGCAACTAGTTTGATAAAGGAATATGATAATTACCTTCATGTTGAGGTAATTGATATATCCTCTTCAGATTTAGGTATTTTAATTGGAAAAAGAGGAAATACATTAGATTCCATACAATATTTATTGAGTTTAGTTGTAAACAAAAATAGAGATGACTATTTGAGAGTGGTAATTGATAGTGAAAACTATAGGCCAAAGAGAGAAGAAACTTTAAAAAGACTTGCAAAAAAAATGGCTGAAAAAGCAAAGGCTATAAGAATACCTGTAAAGTTGGAACCTATGAATCCTTATGAGAGAAGAATTATACACTCTACACTACAAAATTTTGAAGGAGTAAATACTTATAGTGAAGGTGAAGAACCTTATAGAAGAGTAGTAATTGTTTCGAAAAGAAGTAATAGTTTATAGATAGTAACAACAAAGCCCATAAATTAATATTTTGGGCTTTTTTAATTAATAATATTGATGTAATATTAAATTATTGAAAGAGGTGATATTGTGTCAGAAACAATTGCAGCAATATCAACAGCTATTGGTGAGTCAGGGATAGGTATTGTTAGGATTAGTGGAAATGATGCTTTTAAAGTTGGATATAAAATATTTAAAGGTGCTAAGGTTCAAAAAGAAGAAGATATAGATAATAGAAAATTAACCTACGGTCATATTGTTGATGGTGAAAAGATTATAGATGAGGTTTTAATTGCCTTTATGAAAGGCCCATATACTTATACTAGAGAAGATATGGTTGAAATTTATTGTCATGGTGGAATAATCTCTGTTAGAAATGTCCTTAACCTAATATTAAGGTCTGGTGCTGGATTAGCTGAACCTGGAGAATTTACAAAAAGAGCATTTTTAAATGGTAGACTTGATCTGGCTCAAGCAGAGGCTGTTATTGACATAATTAATTCGAAGACTAATAAAAGTATGGAAGTTTCTTTGAATCAACTAGGGGGAACTTTATCTGCTAAAATTAAGGAAATCCGGGATATATTATTTGATATGATGGCCCATGTTGAAGTCTCCATTGATTTTTCAGATGAAGACTTAGATGTATCCTCCATACAAGATCTGGAGGACAAGGCACTTATTGTAAAGGAAAAAATATCTTCTTTACTTAGTACCGCAGATAGGGGTAAAATTCTAAGGGATGGTTTGAAAACAGTTATACTAGGTAAGCCAAATGTTGGTAAGTCATCCTTATTAAACGCTTTGCTTAGAGAAAATCGAGCAATTGTTACAGATATACCTGGTACTACAAGAGATATTATCGAAGAATATATTAATATTGATGGGATTCCTTTGAAAATCATTGATACAGCAGGTATAAGGGATACTTCAGATTTAGTTGAAAAAATTGGAGTTGACAAAGCTAGATTAATGGTTGAAGATGCAGATCTAATAATTGCTATATTTGATATATCAAGAAAGTTAACGGAAGAGGACATGGAAATCTTAGATTTAATTAGTGATAAGAATACTATTGTCTTGTTAAATAAGGTAGATTTATCTCAAGCTTTTGATGAAGATTACTTTAAGAATCACATTAAGAATAAAGAAATAATAAGCACTTCAATTTCAAATGGTCTTGGAATAGACAAGATTGAAAAAACTATTAAAGAAATGTTTTACTCAGGAGAAGTTGAAGTAAAATCTGATATAGTAGTAAATAATATAAGGCACAAAAATCAATTGGAAAAAGCCTACAATGATATAGAAAGCTTTATAGAAGATATTAAGAACAATGTACCAATTGACTGTTTAGATGTTGATTTAAAAAATTGTTGGAGGAATTTAGGGGAAATATCTGGAGAAACAATATCAGAAGATATTTTAGATAAAATCTTTTCGGAGTTTTGTATAGGAAAGTAGAAAAATCAATTCACAATTACAAGAGTTCAGTAGTGGACCCGGCTCAGAATGACGAATCGACCATAGTTGGCCCTAAGTGACACTGAAGTAGTCATTCTGAGACTAAGTCAAAGAATCTCGGGTTTTAATCTTTGAAGCTTAGACCCAAGAAATTATAAGTTGAGAACTGTGAATTGATATTATTAGAAAGGTGAAATAAATGGAAAAAATACAACCATTTTATGCAGATGAGTTTGATGTTGTAGTTATTGGTGCGGGGCATGCGGGTTGTGAAGCAGCCTTAGCTAGTAGTAGATTAGGTATGAAAACTCTTATTATGACTATAAGCCTTGATGCAATTGCTGCCTTGTCATGTAATCCAAATATTGGAGGAACAGGAAAGGGACATTTGGTTCGAGAGATAGATGCCTTAGGCGGTGAGATGGCCTTAAATATAGATAAATCATTTATCCAAAGTAGGATGTTAAACACATCTAAGGGACCAGCTGTTCATTCCTTAAGAGTTCAGGCTGATAAGCATAAGTATCAGACTGAAATGAAGAAGGTATTAGAAAATGAGCCTAATCTATTATTAAAACAAGGGGAAATAGTAGATATAATAATCGAAGATAATAAGGTAAAGGCTGTAATAACAAAAACAGGAGCAATATATAAGGCTAAAGCAATTGTTATAGCTACTGGAACCTATCTAAAGGGCAGGATATATATGGGGGAAGTTAATTATTCTTCAGGCCCTGATGGTAGATTTCCTTCTATTGACTTGTCTGATTCTTTAAGTAAAATAGGTATAGAACTTAGAAGAATGAAGACAGGGACACCAGCTAGGGTTCATAAAGATAGTGTTAATTTTTCAGTAATGGATATTCAGCCTGGAGATAGGGAAATTGTACCTTTTTCATTTTTGAATTTTGATAAAGAATATGATATAGACCAAGTCCCTTGCTATTTAACTTATACTACTGAAAAGGCACATGATATTATAAGAGAGAATTTACACAGGTCTCCAATGTATGCAGGTGACATTGATGGAATTGGTCCAAGATATTGTCCGTCAATTGAAGATAAGGTTGTTAGATTTGCTGATAAAAGTAAACATCAAGTATTTATCGAACCTGAAGGACTTGATACAAAGGAAATGTATGTACAAGGTGTTAGTACAAGCTTGCCTGTAGAAGTTCAGGAAAAGATTTATAAGAATGTTATTGGATTAGAGAATGTTCGTATAATGAGGGATGCATATGCAATTGAGTATGATTCAATTGATCCTACTATTTTAAAGAGAACATTGGAGCATAAAGAAATCAATAATTTATTTTTTGCTGGACAAATTAATGGATCTTCAGGATATGAAGAAGCTGCTGCACAAGGTTTAGTTGCAGGAATAAATGCTACACACAAGATTTGTGATAGAGAACCCTTTGTTCTTGATAGATCAGAGGCTTATATAGGAGTTCTTATTGATGATTTAGTTACTAAGGGAACAAATGAACCATATAGAATGATGACTTCTAGGGCAGAATATAGACTAACTCTAAGACAGGATAATGCGGATTTAAGATTGACTGAAAAAGGTTACAAAATAGGGTTAGCATCTGAAGATAGATATTATAAAATGTTAAGGAAAAAAGAAGCAATTGAAAAAGAATTAGAGAGATTAAAAAAAGTCATAATTGGCCCTACTGAGAAAAACAATATAGAATTAGAAAAAATCAAGACAAGTCAAATTAAAGGCCCTATTAGCCTTTATGAGCTAATAAGACGTCCAGAGGTACAATACGATAGCACAATCAATTTGGACGAGAATAGAGGGTATTTACAAAGGGAAGTAAGATTACAAGTAGAAACACAAATTAAATATGAGGGTTATATAAAAAAACAAATGATTCAAATTGAACAATTTAAGAAGCTAGAGAATAAAAAGTTATCTATTGATGAAGATTATTCATTGATAAAAGGTTTAAGTAATGAAGCACAACAAAAGCTCAATAGTATGAAACCAGATTCTGTTGGTCAGGCTTCTAGGATATCAGGTGTTTCACCTTCTGATATAAATGTTTTGTTAATATATCTAGAGCAAAAAAGAAGGAGTGTAAAGTCTAATGTCTAATATAGATACTTTAGTAAAGGGCATAAACAGTCTTGGCATAGAATTGGATTTGAATCAAAAAGATGCTTTTATTAAATATAAGGAATTATTAAAGGAATGGAATCAAAAGATAAATATAACCACAATAACTGACGATGATGAAATTGATATAAAACATTTTCTGGATAGTTTAACACCACTTTCAACAGCTCTATTTGATGGTAAGAAAAGCGTAATTGATATTGGCACAGGTGGAGGATTTCCAGGTATTCCTCTTAAGATAGCCAGACCGGACCTAAATGTTTTACTACTAGATAGTCTGAATAAAAGAATTGTATTCTTAAATCATGTCTTAGAGCAATTAGGGTTAAAAAATATTGAAGCCCTGCATGGAAGGGCGGAAGAGTTAAGCAACAAGCCTTTATATAGGGAAAAGTACGACATTTGTATTTCAAGAGCAGTAGCCCAACTTAATACATTAAGTGAGTATTGTTTACCCTTTGTTAAAGTTGGTGGACATTTCATTTCTATGAAGGGCCCAGATGTAGAGGAAGAATTAGAAATGAGTAAAAAAGCCATAGGCCTTTTAGGAGGAAGAATAATCGACACTATATATGCAGAAATTCCTGAAAGTGATATAGTACATTCTTTGATAATAATTGAAAAAATAAAACAAACACCAACAAAATATCCTAGAGCTGGTGGAAAACCTAGAAAAAATCCTTTGTAAAATGAAGGAATTTGTATGAAAATAGTTGGGAAATAATAGAGGAGTTTTTGAGTAGATGTAGAAATATTTTATATAGACTATAGCCATAGAAAAGGGGATCTATATGAAATATTCTAATGAAATAAAGTATATTCCAATTAATTCTATAAGACCAAATCCTTATCAGCCAAGGAGAGACTTTAATCAAAAAGCATTAGATGAATTATCACAATCTATAAAAGCCTTTGGTGTAATTCAACCTATAAGTGTAAGGAGAATCAGCGATGATTATTATGAATTAATTGCCGGGGAGAGAAGGTTGAGGGCTTCAGAGCTTGCTAATATAACAAATATTCCTGCCATTGTTGTAGAATATAGGGACAAGGAATCGGCTATGATAGCACTAGTTGAAAATTTACAGAGGGAAAATTTAAACTTTATAGAAGAGGCACAAGGGTATAATAGTCTTATAGAGGATCACAGTTTCACACAACAGGATCTAGCTGAAAAACTAGGTAAATCACAGTCTACGATTGCCAACAAAATTAGATTATTAAAACTCCCAAAAGATATTCAGAAAAGCTTATTAGAATATAATTTAACAGAAAGACATGGTAGGGCACTTTTAAAGTTACCTGATGACACTTTAAGGCGTTGCGTATTGGAAAGAATTAAGGCAAATAATCTAAATGTAAGTAAGACTGAAAACTTGGTGGAAGACATGCTCTGTAGCTTAAGAGAAAAAGATGAAAAAACTGTAGAACAAAACATTAAATCTTTAGTTAATATAAGAATATATTTGAATACTATAAAGAAAGCATACAGGGCAATAAATGAATATGGTTTGAAAGCTGAATATAATGAAGAAGATAAAGGAGAATATGTCTTAGTAAAAATAAAGGTACCTAAGACTTTATAAAATAATAAATTAGCTTAATAATACAAAGTAATAAATGTTCCACGTGGAACATTTTTTTACTTTGTGTTTGTTTTATATATAAATTCTGTTATTATATATAATGAAGGCAATAAACTATTTAATAGAAAAGAGTATAAATTGGGGTGTAAGTGTGGGTAAGATAATATCAGTTTTCAATCAAAAAGGTGGTGTTGGCAAGACTACAACAACGATTAATCTGTCTGCTGGATTAGGTAAACTCGGCAAAAAGGTTTTGTTAGTAGATATTGATCCACAAGGTAATTCTTCAAGTGGATTGGGAATAGAAAAAAACAATCTGGAAGTATTGATTTATGATATACTAACTTCAAGTATTCCGGTTACAAATGGTATTTATACTTCTTCTGCAGAAAATGTGGACATCCTACCTTCAAACAATAATCTAGCTGGACTAGAGATTGAACTGGCACAAAAAGGGAACTGGGAGAAGACATTGTCAAAGGCCCTAGAGGATGTAAGAGATGATTATGACTATATTTTTATTGACTGTCCGCCCTCTTTAGGTATTCTGAGCGTTATTGGACTAGTTGCTTCTGATAGTGTGATTATACCTATTCAATGTGAGTATTATGCCCTTGAAGGAGTTAGTCAACTTTTTGAAACAGTTGAATTAGTAAAGAAAAATCATAATCCAAATCTAAATATTGAAGGTGTAGTTTTAAGTATGTTTGATGGTAGAACTAATTTATCTATACAAGTTGTAGATGAGGTAAAATCATTTTTTAGAGATAAGGTTTATGTGAGCATTATTCCAAGAAATGTTAGACTAGCTGAGGCTCCATCGTATGGACTTTCAATAATTGATTATGATGATAAATCTAAAGGGGCAGAAGCATATATGGATTTAGCTGAGGAATTTTTATTCTTACAAGATTAATCTTATTAAATCTTAGAAAGGGTGATTATTTGAGCGCTACAAAAAGAAGAGGTTTAGGAAAAGGTTTATCAGCCTTAATAGCTGATAAAGAATCAGTTGATACAATTCTCAGCGAAGTCAAAAGTAATGAAAAAATTGAAAACATAAGTCTTGATTCAATAATTCCAAAAGAAGATCAGCCAAGAAAATATTTTGATGATGAAGCTTTAAAAGAATTAGCAGATTCAATTCGAACTAATGGAATAATACAACCTATTATCCTGCGAAAACAAGTTAATAAGTATCAAATAGTTGCCGGGGAAAGACGGTGGAGAGCAGCTAAAAGCATTGGACTAAAAGAAATCCCAGCAATCATAAGAGACTTAGATGAAGTTGATGTAGCTAAAATTTCGCTAATAGAAAACATACAAAGAGAGAATTTAAATCCTATTGAAGAGGCAATAGCTTATAAAAATCTTATGGACAACTATGATTTAACACAAGAGGAACTTGGGAAAGCTGTTGGGAAAAGCAGGACATATGTCTCTAACAGTATCAGGCTTTTAAACTTAGATGATAGTATAATTAAGCTTATAGAAGAAGGCAAACTATCTAGTGGCCATGGCAAGGTTTTATTAGGGATTAAAGATAAAAAGGAGCAAATTGATACAGCAAAAAAGATAATTGATTTTGGTCTAAATGTTAGAGATACAGAAAATGAGGTTAGGAATACTAAATCAAAAACTAAAGACAAGAAAGGTAAAAATAAAGCCAATAAAAAAGAACCTTATATTACTGATTTAGAGGACAAACTTATGAGATCATTAGGCACCAAGGTAAATTTGATAATCGGTAATAAGAAAGGTAAAATTGAGATAGAGTTCTATGGAGATGATGATTTAGAAAGGCTATTGGACTTAATTACAGATTAATGTTCCACGTGGAACATTTTAGATTTCAGAGAGGAGCCTATGAAATATGGAAGTTAATATTTTTCAAGTTGATGCCTTTAGCTCAAGACCTTTTGGTGGAAATCCTACAGTTGTTGTATTAGATTCAAAAAACATAGACGAAAAGGGCATGCAAAAAATTGCTAATGAAATGAATACTATGCAAACAACATTTGTAAATCAACTAACAGATGATATTGTAAAAGCAAGATTTTTTTCACGAGTTTGTGAAGTAGACATATGTGGGCATGGTACCATAGCAACATTCTATACCATGGCTGACAAAGGTTATATTAGACCTATAGATAATGGTATAAAAAAGGTGACATTGGACACAAATATAGGTAAATTTAACGTAGAACTGAAGTATAGATTTGGAGAAGTAGAACATATATTTATGGAACAAGATAGGCCAAAATCCTATGGGTTCGTTGAAGATATAGAAGAAGTTTTGAAAGCCATGAACCTAAACAAATCTCAGATTGGTATTAATAATATATATTATAAACCAGAAATAATTTCCACTGGAAGCAAGAGTCTATTACTAGCTGTAAATAATAAATTTACCTTAGATAATATATCTATAGATTTCTGTGCCCTTAAAAGTGTATCTGAAAAACTAAATATAAGGAGTGTTCATGCCTTCTATTTGCCAAAGATTAATTCAGAGGAGGTCTATGCAAGAAACTTTTCACCCATAGTTGGTATGGATGAAGAGCCTGCAACAGGCACAGCCAGTGGAGCTCTAATATACTATCTAAAGAAAAATAATCTTATATCATCTAATGAAATTACCTCCCTACAAGGAGAGTCAATGAACAGACCAAGCAAGATATATAGCTTTATAGAGGAGGATAAAAACGGATATAAAGTTAAAGTAGGCGGAGACGCTGTTATTGTGATGGAAGGTATATTAAAATATTAAAGTTGACTAAACAAGTTTGAGAAAATAGGTTCAAATTTGCCTATACTATATAATAAGAATGGAGGAATAATATGTTAATTGAAAACACTCTAAAAGAATATGTAAATGCAGTACAAAGTGGTGACCCAACTCCAGGTGGTGGAAGTGTTGCTGCACTAGCAGGTAGTTTAGGAGCTGCCCTTACTAATATGGTAGGAAATCTTACATTTGGGAAAAAAGCATATAATGATCTAGATGGTGAAACACAAAAAAAACTAGAAGAAAACTTTAAAGAACTAGAAAAATCAGTTGATATTTTAATGGCAATTGTAGACGAAGATTCAACAGCATTTGACGGAGTTATGAATGCTTTAAAGATGCCTAAGGAAACAGATGAAGAAAAAGAGAATAGGTCAAAAGCTATTCAAGAAGGCTATAAAGAAGCTTTAATAGTACCTCTAAAATGTGCTAAAGAATGTCTTCATGTATTAGAATTACAAGAAGTTTTCGCCCATCATGGAAATATTAACGCTATTACAGATGTAGGAGTAGGAACCCTACTAGCATATACTGGTCTTGAAGGGGCTTTATTTAATGTATATATAAATTTAAAAAGCATAAAAGACGAAGATTTCAGAAAAGAAACTGAAGAAACAGCATATCAATTGTTATCAAAAGGTAAAATTCTAAGAGATGAATTACTAGAAGAAGTTTATAGGAGATTAAACTAAGAGAAGGGATTCCTTCTCTTTATTTTTCTATAAATATGATGTATCATATTAGTTAAATGATAATTCTATATAGGAGAGTGATATATATGGTGTATTTTGACAATGCTGCTACATCTTTCCCCAAGCCAGAAATTGTTTATGATTCAATAATGACAGCTATGAAAGAATATGGTGCGAATCCAGGAAGATCAGGACATAAAATGGCTTTAAAGTTAAGCAGGGGAATATACGATACAAGAGAAATGATGAGTAAACTATTTAATGTATCAAACCCAATGAACGTAATTATGACATTCAACGCTACAGAAGGTTTAAACATTGGTTTAAAAGGCATCTTAAAGGCCGGAGATCATGTAATAACAACTTCAATGGAACACAATTCAGTATTGAGACCATTAAGGTACTTAAAGAAATTTGGAATTGAACATACTATTGTTCAAGCTGATAATATGGGTAGAATTAATCCAATTGATATTAAGAAGGCTATTAAAAGTAATACTAAATTAATAATGAGCACACATATTTCTAACCTGACAGGAACAATAATGCCTATTGGAGAAATAGGAAAGATTGCAAAAGACCATGGTATTCTCTATATGGTAGATGGATCACAATCTGCTGGAGTATACGATATTGATATTCAAAAATTGAACATAGATTTACTCGCTTTTCCAGGTCACAAGGGTCTTCTTGGACCTCAGGGTACAGGTGCTCTATGTATAAGAGAAGGAATTGAATTGGAAAGCTATATTCAAGGCGGTACAGGAAGTGCATCCCATTCCTTAGACCAACCTGATATATTACCAGACAAGTTTGAAAGTGGGACTGAAAATGGGCCTGGCATAATTGGATTGGGAGCTGGTATTAAGTACATATTAGATAGAGGTATGGACAATATTAGGCAACATGAAGAAAACTTGACTAAACACTTTATAGATGAGGCTTCAAAAATAGATGGAATAAAAATGTACGGTCCTCTAAATATTAAAGAGCAAGCAGCAGTAGTAGCCCTTAATATAAAAGACGCTGACTCTTCAGAAGTATCCTATATATTAGACCAAGAGTATGATATCGCTGTTAGGCCTGGACTTCACTGTGCTCCACTAGCACATGAAACTATAGGTACTTTAGATCAAGGAGCCGTAAGATTTAGCTTTGGTGCCTTCAATACACATGAAGAGATTGATTATTGTATAAAAGCATTAAAAGACATAGCTAAGGAAGTTTAGATGGGAGAACATTAGATGGAATTTATTGAGTTAATTAGAAAATTTATAATAATTTATAGTATAGAGATTATTATAGGATTAATAGTAAGTATATTATTGCTTTTTATCACTGTAATTGTATTGATTTATAAGGGAAGAAAGCTAAAGGAAAATTATACTGCCCTGGTAAGGGGCATGAATGGCATAAATATAGAAGATCTACTAATAAGAACAGACAGGGATATCAAAGATATTCAAAGAGATATACAATTATTTCAACAAAGTCTAAACAATATGGAGACAAAGTTAACATTTGCTATCCAAAAAATTGGATTTATTAGATATAATGCCTTTTATGATATGGGAAGCCAATTAAGCTTTTCAATTGCATTGCTAGACAATTTTCAGAATGGATTTGTATTTACAAGTATTTATGGTAGGGAACAATCAGTTTGCTATGCAAAACCAGTAAGAGATGGAGAAAGTAATATACCCTTATCAGCTGAAGAAATGATAGCTATAGAAAGAGCTATAAAAGGAGAGAATATAGATTTTGCTAATGAAAAATTGATAAAAGCCTATAGAGTAACAAATTAAATTTTCTTAATAAGTTGTTACTTATGTAGTGATATTTACTTGTATGGCTTAAACCATTGAAATTACATAACTACACCTATATGTATATATTACCAACTTTAACAAATAATATATTATAAAAGTTGAATTTATTTAAGGCTATGATATAATACATGTTAGTTAGTTACAAAATGGTTACAAATTTCAGAACTAATGATTATACAAGTTTGGAGGGGTTATATATGAGCGAACTAAATTCGCCATATTCCAAAAGACTCTTAGCATATTTTATGGTAGCAGTCATAATAGTCTTAGGATTTATTGCCTATAAGAATAATGAAATAAAAACTAGAGCTTTTGCAGTGTACTTGGAAGAAGAACAAATAGGAATAGTTAGAACTGAAGAAGAGGCTTTATATATAATCGAAGAAATAGAAAATAATTTATCAAATACATATAGTGCTAAATGCATACTGGATAAAGACTTAACTTTTGAAGCAACCCATGCTAAAGATGAAGAATTATCTAGCGCTAAAGAATTGAAAAGTACAATATCATCAAAATTAGATTTTCTTGTAGTTGGCTATACAATAAGTATAGATGGTCAAGATGTAGGAACTGTAAAGACAGAAAAAGAAGCTGAAGATATTGTTGAATCAATGAAAAATCAGTATACGAGCAATGTAGAAGGGGACCTTAAGGAAGTTGAATTCCTAGAGGAAGTAAAAATAAAAAAAGATGAAGTGCCTTTAAACAAATTAACTCCAAAGGAAGACTTATTTCAATATATAAATTTAGGGGCAGATGAAATAAAAACCCACCTTATTGAAGTAGGAGAAAGTTTTTGGACCATAGCAAAGATGTATAATATGGGAGTTGATGATCTCATAGAAGCAAATCCAGACAAGAATCCTGAAAGATTGCAAATAGGAGATGAAATAAAACTCGTAATACCAACATCTTTAATGACTGTTGTTACGGTAGAAAATGTAGAATACGTAAAAGACACGGATTATGAAACTATAGTAGAAAATGATGATTCTATGTATAAAAACCAGCAAAAAATAAAGGTTGAAGGTGAAAAAGGCCAATCACACATAGTATCAAACAAAATTAAACACAATGGTAGATTAGTAGATGAAGAGATCTTAGAAGAAAAAGTCCTAAAAGAACCTATTGATGAATTAGTTGTTAAAGGAACAAAGGAAATTCCTAAGACAATGGCCACAGGGGTTTTTGCAATGCCTACTAGGGGAAGATTTTCATCAGGATATGGAAGTAGATGGGGTAGAATGCATAGGGGCATAGATATAGCTGCAAAGACAGGTACTCCAATTAATGCTGCTGATGGAGGCAAGGTAACCTTTGCTGGACGACAAAGTGGATATGGATATATGGTAGAAATAGATCATGAAAACGGATATAAGACAAGATATGCTCATTGCAGTAAATTGTTTGTTAGCAAAGGCGATAGGGTATATAAGGGTGAGCATATAGCCAATGTAGGCAATACTGGTAGATCAACTGGCTCACATCTTCATTTCGAAGTATTAAAAAATGGAGTTCATGTCAATCCAAGTAAATATGTTAAATAATAAGGACGGAAAGCTTTCCGTCTTTTTTATATCCATCAAACATAAAATAGGGTATAATGAATAATAATTTATCTTTTCGATTGTGGTGATAATATGATTAGCAATATAGAATTATTAATTAGATTGTTGTTGGCGGCTTTAATAGGAGCCGCAATAGGATTTGAAAGAGAAGTAAACAATAGGCCAGCTGGACTTCGTACCCATATACTTGTTTGTCTTGGGGCTGCCTTGATTACCTTAACTTCTATCTATGGTTTTGATGGAGGGGATCCAGGAAGACTTGCAGCACAAGTGGTTAGTGGTATTGGTTTTATTGGTGCTGGTACAATATTAAGAACAGGAAATCATATAAGGGGCCTTACAACAGCTGCTAGTCTTTGGGTAAGTGCTGGACTTGGAATTGCAATAGGTACAGGAAGTTATCTTTCAGCAATAGTTACAGCAGCTATAGTCTTATTAGCCCTTGTTCTCCTTAGCGATTTTGAAGATAAGGTAGGTTTAAGATCATATAATAAAGTAGTAGTTGAAGCTATAGGTAGGCCGGGTCTTTTAGGGGATATTGGAAGCTTATTTGGAAGCTTGTATATTACTATCAAGAATATTTCAATATCTGAAAATGAACAAAGGAATAGAGAAAAAGGGAAGAACTTAATAAGCATAGCCTTATTCATAAGAATACCAGACAATTTAGATATTTCGCAGATAATAGAAGAACTTTATGAAATTGAAAGCGTAACAAATGTTATTTATGAAGACAAAAGAATACATAGGCAATAAAATATGATTAGTATTAAAACAAGCTATAAAAAAGTCAAAAGACTTTTTATAGCTTGTTTTTTAATAGAAGGTTGCCTTGATTTCAAGGAATTCTTCAATACCGTATTTTCCGCCTTCACGGCCTATACCAGAATGCTTAAATCCTCCAAAAGGGGCCTTATGGGTAAAGTTACCCTCATTAACAACTATATTACCAGTTCTGATTTGTTTAGCTACCATTTTAGCAGACTCATCAGGACCAAATACTGCACCAGATAATCCAAATTGGGTGTCATTAGCTATACTTATAGCTTCCTCAACTGAATCATAGCATATAACAGATAGTACAGGACCGAAGATTTCATTTCTAGCTATTTCCATATTATTGTTAACATCAACAAATACTGTTGGAGAAACATAGTAGCCTTCAGATTCTTTTGGAACTTCTCCTACAAGAAGGCTTGCACCTTCTTCGATACCTTTATTTATATAATATGATACCTTATCAAACTGCTTCTTTGATGCTAATGGTCCCACTATTGTATCTGCTTCATTAGGATTTCCAACCTTGTACTTTTTTGACTTTTCTATAATCAATTCTTCAATTATTTCTTTTTCTTCTCTTGGTATTATGAGTCTACTTAGGGCACTACATGTTTGACCAGTGTTTAGAAATACCTTGTCTAACACCTTAGTAAGTGCTAAGTCATAATCAGCCCCCTTTAGAATAATTCCAGGGGATTTACCTCCTAATTCTAAGGTAAGTCTTTTTAGATCATCCATTGCCAATTTCCCAACTTCTATGCCAGCACTAGTTGAACCAGTAAGAGTAACCATATCTACATCTTTATGGGTGGCTAGTATGTTTCCAACTTCAGAACCTTTACCAGTAACAAGGTTAAAAACGCCTTCAGGAAAAGCAACCTTATCTATTGCTTCTGTTAGTTTAACAGCAATAAGTGGGGTTTTTTGACTAGGCTTTAAGACCATAGTATTTCCTGCTAATAAGGCTGGAATTAACTTTTTAATAATCTGACCAAATGGGTAGTTCCATGGAGTAAGGGCAGCGACAACCCCTACAGGTTCTTTCGTTACAATATAGCCAGGGTATCTTTCTTCGAATTCGTAGTTTTCTACTATCTTTATATAATCTTCTATATTTAATAGATAAGGCATTATATGAGTATTTAAAGCAAAACTTCTGCTACTACCTAATTCCATAACTACAATATCTGCTAATTCCTCTTTAATATTGATTAGCATATCAAAAAGCTTTTGAACAAAGCTTACTCTATCTTCTAAAGGCCTAGTTGACCAAGGCACAAAAGCCTCCCTTGCAGCCTTTACAGCCATATTAATATCGTCTTCATTGGCAGCAGGAACACTTCCAATAATAGTTTTATTTGCTGGATTTTCCACCTCTATAATACTAGTAGAATTTGGCTCAACCCATTTACCATTAATATATAGTTTTTTATAATGCAATTAAATCCCTCCTTCATTTATTTATATCCATATTATATCATTAATAACAAATATAAGATGGTTGGTCTTGTAATAGGACTGGAAAACACAATAATTAAGCAGCTTAGAAATAATAAAAGTAAACTCTATAATTGGCTTCTAATAACTAGAATTTGAATAAATCTGAAATCATTGACATTTGCAGCTTATTAAAATATGATGTAAATAAAAAACTATAATAGCCTCATTCCTGCTAGGTGGGATGGGGATTTAGGGGTGATTAAATGAGAATAGAAAAAGTTAGTATTGTAGGAATGGGAGCCTTGGGAATATTATTTGGTGGCTTTTTGACCAAGAAAATTGGTAAAGAAAATGTAGAGTTTATTGCAAATAGAGATAGGATTAGGAAATTCCAAGAATTAGGTCTTACTAGTAACGGAAAACCATGTGATTTTAATCTTGTAGATGAAGAAGAAAAAGGAAAACCCGCAGACCTTTTAATATTTGCTGTTAAAGCAGGGGATTTAGAAAGCTCTATAAAAACAGCAAAAAACAAGATTTCGGATAAGACAATCATTATATCATTACTGAATGGAATCACCAGTGAGGAGATAATTGGGGAGGCCTATGGTAGGGAAAAGATTATACATACAATTGCTGAAGGTATGGATCCTGTTAAAATTGGCAACAAGTTTACCTATACTAATCTAGGCTATCTCTGTATCGGAATTATGGACAAGACTGTTGAATTAGAAGAAAAATTGGAGGCTCTTGTAGACCTCTTTGAAAGAAGTGGATTACCATACAAGTTAGAGTCAGATATCAAGCATAGGCTATGGAGCAAATTTATGTTGAATGTTGGGGTCAATCAAGTAGTTATGATTTACCAGGGAACCTATGATACTGTACAAAAACCAGGGGAAGCTAGAGAAATGATGAAGTCAGCTATGAGAGAGGCATTAGTATTGGCTAATGCTGAAAATGTAAATGTTACAGAAAAGGATTTAAAATATTATGTAGATTTAATAGATACTCTAAATCCTAATGGTATGCCATCTATGAGACAAGATGGATTAGCAAAAAGAAAATCTGAGCTAGAGCTTTTTTCAGGGACTATTTTGAAGCTAGGAAAAAAACACAATATTCCAACTCCAGTTAATCAAAGAATCTATGAAAAGATATTAGAAATAGAGAGCCTCTACTAAAATAATGCAAAGGTCAAAATGACCTTTGCATTATTTTCTATATTCTGTTACACCATTTGTATCCATCCATATTTTTTTAGCATTCATTAAAATGTCTATATCCTTATCTCTAAATCCATAAATCCTAGAATAGGAGTTTTGGAAATCAAATAAATCATTATATGTCAGAAATGGATATTCAACTAAGCCATAAGAACCATCAGGGAAATATGCATATTCTAAATTATTATCATTCTTTATCCAACCATCTCTTGTGTTTTTAACTCCTTGAAGCATTTTCAAGGCAATCTTCTCAAATTCCTTATCATTAGTAAATTCAAAGATTTGTAGGTACCAGTCAGCAGCAAATATTTGATGGTTTAAAGATACATGAACAGGTTTGATATCTTCATCATAGCCGTAATCTTCAACGAGCCAACCCTCATTTCCTACATTGTCATATATGCTATAGTGATTTGCCATAATATGCCTAGTATAATAGGATGCAAGTTTTTCGTATGCTTCTTTAAATTGTGGATATTTAAATTTCTTGTAGGCATTAAGATAGGTTTCACCCATATCTGCATTGAATCTTGTATCAAAAAATCCAGCCCCTATACCATAATCCTCTTTTAGCCAATCACTTTGGGGTAATGTTGGGAAAAATCCTTCCTCATTTATATTATCAATACCTATAAAGAGGTATGATTTTGCAAGAATATTGGCTGCCAAGCTACCACCTGTGTTCACCCATGATTGAACTATATACATAGATGGATTTCTCCAATATGAAGTAGGAGTAGATGGAGTATAGGATGAAGGACTTTTGTAATAATAACCATCTTCACATAGGCGAGCCATATTAGTTAGATCATAATTAGACCAAATATTTTTTTGGTCATTGTTATTTAAATCTATTAGTTGATTATCAGAAGCTAGGCCCCATAATATACCATGATAGTCGTCCAGATTTTTAAACCTATATTTTACTCTGAAATAGTCATTTTCTTTTGTAATAGAAACAGGATATGTATCAGAGCTGGTATCCTTAGTACCATAATCTAAATCTTTATAAGAATAGGCCTGGGATATAATCATACTATGTTTATCAGTTTCTAGGTATAATATCGAATCAAGTGGCAAAAACCCATCTTCAAGGCTTGTGGTATGCATTTTTTTATCTTTGAAAAATGTTACACTTCCATTGTTCCCAGGTATAAGATAGCTTGACTCATAATATCCATTATTGGTATTGAAATTTATCCTTCTTATAAAAAAGTGACCTTCCCCAGAGAATTGAAAATTTCTTTGAATATAATTATAATCTGTAGCCTTTACACTAATGCTAGTGTCTTTCACATTAGCATCTTCAAAATTAACTTTATTCTCAATAATTGGTTTAGAAGTGGCCATAGTAAATGGGTTGCTTATTATTAATGCTAAATAAATTAGAATTATACATATAATAAGTCTTAGCTTTTTAATTATTCTCATATTATCAATCCTCCAAGAAGCAATTTGTTATTAGTCAAATAAGATCATTATAAAAGATGATACCATATTATATTCAATTATTAAATAATGATACAAAGATTTAATATTAAACAAGAAAAAAGAAGATAGACTACGATTACTATCTTCCTTTTAATCACAATTACTTATTTCCTTACAAATTCATCATATATTGCTTTTATAGCAGCAGGATAATCATCATCTGCCACTCCAACAAT
>JAAYNS010000016.1 GCA_012520755.1 Tissierellia bacterium | reverse complement strand
ATATAGAAACTCTCAAAAATTCATAGACCCATAAACTACAAATCAATTTCAAGTAATATTGGTGTGTGGTCTTGTCTTGGACCTGAATCAATCATTTCAGATTTAATAATTTTACCTGCAATGCGATTACTTACTAGCCAATAATCAATTCTCCAACCAGAATTATTAATTTTACTTGTTTTAACACGCTGAGCCCACCAAGTATAAGAGCCTTCAACATCTCCGTGAATATAGCGAAAAGTATCAGTGAATCCTCTTTCCAATAGATTTGTGAAACCTTGGCGTTCTTCATCGGTAAAGCCAGCAGAACGACGGTTATTTTCAGGATGAGCCAAATCTATTTCTTTGTGTGCTACGTTAAAATCACCTGTTGCAATAACATACTTTTCTTTATCAAGTCCTGCTAGATAATCAGCATATTTTATATCCCAAATTTGGCGTTCTTCCAAACGATTGAGACCATCACCAGCATTTGGTGTATAAACTTGAGTTAAAAAGAAATCTTTAAATTCCAATGTAATGATTCGACCTTCCAGGTCCATGGTACTAGGGGCACCAATTGTTGGATAGCTAACAGTTGGTTTTAAGTCCTTCTTATATAAAAACATGGTACCTGCATAACCCTTGCGAGCTGGCTCTACTGAACTATTCCAAACAATTTCGTAATTAGAGAATTTTTCCTTTAGAATTTCTAAATGTTTTTTAGTAGGACCCTTACTTGGCAATTTTGTTTCCTGTAAGGCGATAACATCAGGGTTATCTTGAATTATCGTATCTAATACATTTCTAGATAATAAGGCACGGGCTGAATCTCCCGTTAATGCAGCATTTAATGAATCAATATTCCATGAAATAAACTTCAATGATCTTCCTCCTAATAAATAATATATCGCTAATGATTTATATTATGCTTATTGTACCATATAAGCAAGTTCAGAACAAATGTTTATAACAAGCCTAATAGGAGTTAGCTTACTAATCCTTTGCAACTTTAATAATAAAAGTTGTTGACATTATTATCTTGCATAGTTATAATTAACTAGACGATGATAATGATAATCATTATCAATTATATACTTATTATAAACATTAATAACAACTCTATATTGTACCCACGCCCACAGTAATAAGCAGTAGATATTGAGTTATTCAACTCAATAATTTATTAGTCAAAAATACTTATTTATAAAGGAGAATTTATGAAGAAATCAAGTTTTATAAAATTAACTATCTTTATAGGAATCTTTGCTTTGATGTTAACAGCTTGTTCAACTACAAGCAATGAAGCTTCTGGAGCTGAAGTTATTGAAGAAATAAATGATGATCTTGAAGACAAAACCGTCGAAATAATTGATGCTCGTGGAAAGGTCACTGTGCCTGTAAATCCAAAGAATGTAGTTTCTTTAGATAGTAGAACTTTTGAAACATTATCTGATTGGGGAATTAAATTACTTGCTGCTCCAAAACCTATAATGCCAGCAGATTCACCATATGTATCTGACCATTCAGTCTTAGATATTGGAAATCATAGAGAGCCAAATCTAGAAATAATAGCAGCTGTAGAACCTGAACTTGTAATTGTTGGTCAGAGGTTTGCAAACTTCTATGATGATATTAAAGCCATAGTTCCAAATGCGGCTGTTATTGATCTTGACTTTGATGTTTCTGAAGCAGCTGATACACCTGGAGAGAACCTTAAAAACGGACTTAAGGATGCTACGATTACTTTAGGCAAGATATTTGATAAAAATGAAGAGGCTGAAAGATTAATTGCTGATTTTGATCAGGCTATAGAAGAGGCTAAGTCAGCATATAACGGAAGAGATACTATTATGAGTCTTGTAGTTTCTGGAGGGAATATTGGTTTCTCAGCTCCCCTTTCTGGTCGTGTTTGGGGACCTATGTATGAAATCTTTGGTTGGGTTCCAGCTTTAGAAGTTGAGAACACATCTTCAGATCATCAAGGTGACGACATCTCTGTTGAGGCCATTGCACAAAGCAATCCAGATTGGATATTAGTACTAGATCGTGATGCTGCAACCTCTTCTACAAGCGATGCAGTACCAGCACAGGATGTTATTGACAATTCACCTGCCCTTCAAAACACTAATGCTGTATCTCAAGCTAAGATTATTTATGCACCAGATGATACCTATACAAATGAATCAATACAAACATATTTAGAATTATTTGACAAGATTGCAAAGACTTTAGTCAAATAGTGTAAAGGGGTTAATAAGAGTGCAAAAAAGTACAATTGGAAGAAGTACTTGGGCTGAGAAATCTCAGCCTCAAGTTTACAATAAAAATAGAATATGGACAAAGAGCTTTATACTAGCCATCATGCTTGTAATAATTTTAGCTATTATATCACTGTTTACTGGAGCCTATGATATTAGGGAGCAAGAGGATGGAATGAGAATGTTTTTTATAACTCGGGTTCCAAGAACTGCTGCCCTAATGCTTACTGGTGCTGCAATGTCAATGTCTGGCTTGGTAATGCAGCTTATCACACAGAATCGTTTAGTTGAACCAACAACAACGGGAACTATCGAATGGGCAGGTCTGGGTCTGATTTTCGTTTACTTATTATTTCCTGCACCGACTTTGGTTGAAAGAATGACTGGTGCAATTATTTTTTCATTTATAGGAACAATGGTTTTCTTTTTGTTTTTAAGAAAGATTAAACTACGCTCTTCCTTAATTGTACCTATTATTGGAATGATGCTTGGAGCGGTCATCTCAGCAGTTTCTACTTTTATTGGTTTGACTTTTCAAATGACTCAAAACATTGAAACTTGGTTTGTAGGCTCTTTTGCATCTGTTCAAATAGGGAGATATGAATACTTATGGCTAATTGTCATAGTAACTATTTTTATATTTATCTATGCTGATAGATTGACTTTGGCTGGACTAGGGGAAGATGTTGCAACAAGTCTTGGAGTGAATTATAACCGGATACTTATTATAGGAACAGGTCTTATTTCTCTTGCAGTTGGAATTGTTGCGGCAGTTATTGGAAGTTTGCCCTTTTTAGGTCTTATTGTGCCAAATATTGTTTCTATGTATAGGGGCGATGATCTTAGAAGCAACCTACCTTGGGTATGCCTCTTAGGGATGGGCACTATAACTCTTACTGACATAATTTCTCGAACAATCATTAAGCCCTTTGAAGTGCCAGTGTCCTTGATACTTGGAACGGTAGGGGCAGTGGTATTTATTGTTATTTTACTGAGACAAAGGAGGCTAAGATAATGGAATTAGGATTTGATAATAAACAAAGTGCAATAATAAATTGTGATCTTCCTTGTACAAATAGGTCAGCTAGTGCTTTTCGTTGTGAAAAAGAGGAAAAGCGGTATTGGCTTTTGTTGACATCATTGATTGTTTTAAGTATTCTTGCTTCCTATGGACTATTAGTTTATAATAACCCAGTTCCTGTAGCTTCTCCTTCATTTATTCCAGTTGTTAGGAGAAGATTAGTAGCTCTTATTGCAATGCTTGTTGCAGCAGTTTGCCAGAGTTTATCTACTGTTGCCTTCCAATCTATTACTAATAATAGGGTTATAACTCCCTCTCTTTTAGGTTTTGAAGCCCTATACTCAACTATTCACACTAGTACAATGTTCTTTTTAGGTGCCAGTACATTTATTGGTTTTACCGGTGTAGGTCCCTTCTTACTTCAAGTTGCTGCCATGGTTATAATGAGCCTCATATTGTACGGGTGGTTGCTAGGTGGCAAGTATGGAGATTTACAACTTATGCTTTTGGTTGGAGTAATTATTGGAACAGGCTTAAAGTCCTTGTCAACTTTTATGAGAAGACTATTAGCACCTTCTGAATTTGACATTTTACAAGCAAGATTGTTCGGCTCTGTTAATAATGCAGACTTTGAGTATTTTCCTATAGCAATACCAATAGTAATAGTTACTGTCTTAATGCTTTTTCTTTATTCTGAGAGGATAAATGTATTATCCCTAGGAAGGGATGTCTGTACTTCTTTGGGAATAAATCATAAATATAGGGTGATTTTTACCCTTATACTAGTTTCAGTTTTGATGTCTATATCAACGGCTTTGGTTGGGCCCCTTACTTTCTATGGATTTTTAGTTGCAACTTTAACCTATCAAGCAGCCCCAACCTATGATCATAAATATATTTTTCCAATGGCTCTTGCCATAGGTTTTTTGATAATTACAGGTGCATACTTCTTTATGTACCATGTATTTAACGCCCAAGGTGTGATTTCCGTTATCATCGAAATGTTTGGTGGGATAACATTTTTAATTGTAATATTAAGGAAGGGGACTCTATGATAGAAATTACTAATGCTAAAAAGACATATACTGATGAGGTACAAATAGGACCTTTAAATATCAACATACCAAAAGCTGGTCTAACTTCTTTAATTGGACCAAATGGTGCTGGAAAATCTACCAGCCTTTTGATGATTGGAAGGCTTTTGGATATGGATGAAGGGCAAATTAAGGTGGCAAATATGGATGTTTCGAGTTCTAAATCACAAGACTTAGCAAAAATTTTGACTATCCTTCGACAAGAAAATCATTTTATAACTAGACTTACTGTTAGACAATTAGCTGGGTTTGGACGTTTTCCTTATTCAGGAGGAAGATTAACAAATGAAGATGAGGAGATTGTTTCAAAATATATTGATTTTTTGGGTTTAAGTGACTTAGAAAATAGATATTTAGATGAGCTTTCTGGAGGTCAAAGACAAAGGGCCTATGTAGCAATGGTTTTGTGCCAAGAGACGGAATATGTACTTTTGGATGAACCCTTGAACAATCTAGATGTTGCCCGATCTGTTCAAATGATGGAGCACTTAAGACGTGCATCTAATGAATTTGGAAGAACAATCCTGACTGTTATGCATGATATAAATTTTGCAGCCAAATATTCCGATAGAATTTGTGCTATGAAGAATGGACAAATCGCTGCCTTTGGAAGGGTAGAAGAGGTTATGGACTCAGAACTCTTATCAGATATTTTTGAAACTAAAATAGAAATAATAGATGGTCCCCACGGGCCAGTAGCCATATATTAGTTATTACAAAAGTAGAGTAAAATAATGCTCTACTTTTTGTGTTTGCCTAACCCTTCTATAATAGAAATAGTCGAAGCTTGTAACATCTTGACTAATATCATAATATGATATATAATTTCTAATTATTGGTACGTTCTTTTTGACTATTAATTGAATAAAGAACTATAAAAAATGGATGGGATATTGTGGGCTATTTTAGAAGCGTCAGATTTTATAAACATCTAATAATAACAGTAATTCTTATTATTATATTTGCACCTTATATTTTAGTTGCTTTTTTATTCAGAAGCAATCTTTTACTCAAGGAGCAATTACATAGCGCTGATAATTCATTAGATTATACTAGTGTTTTTTCTTTGGATTCAATTATTATGCCGTCAGTTGTAAGTTCACCTTCACAATACTATGATTTGAATACTATCAAGCTCATTAAAGATAGCTTGCCTTATCAAAAAAAGTATGATGACTTATATGTTGAAAGGAAAGCTTTTATTCCTAGTGAATCCAATGAAAAAATTGCATATTTGACTTTTGACGATGGACCATCCTCATTGACCCTAAAAATATTAGACACCTTAGATGAACATAATATTAAAGCAACATTTTTTGTAACTTACAAAGATGATGACTTGAGCATATCCATTTATAAAGAGATCGTAAATCGTGGACATGCTATAGGTATACATACAGCAACTCATGTTTATGATGAAATATATAATTCTGTAGATGCATATTTAGATGATTTCTATAAAATTTATAACCATATATATGAAATTACTGGAGTAAGGGCAGAGATTTTTAGATTTCCTGGAGGAAGTGTAAATACTTATAACAACACTATATATAAGGAAATTATCTCTGAAATGCTCAGAAGAGGTTTTACTTACTATGACTGGAATGTAGATACTGGCGATGGACTTAAGGGTTCTACAAAATCCAGTATAATGGAAGCTGTAAAAACACGTAGCATTCATTATAATAGAATTATTGTTTTAATGCATGATTCAAATTCTAAAAAAGAAACCTACCAAGCCTTGCCAATGATAATTGATTATTATAAAGAAAACAATTATAGGGTTGAGAAGCTTGATAGTACTGTTATTCCAATAATTTTTGCATATAGAGATTAAAAAAGGGGAGGGAAAGAACATGAGTAAAGAGCCACAAAATGGTATGAATGAAAAGGATAAATCAAAGGAGAAAAGTAATTTTTTCATAGCGCTAGATGAAATTATGAATGTGAAAAACAAGATAGGCGAGGATGAAGAATCTAAAACTGTTCTTGAAAACAAAGAAGCTGATATACCTGAAAAGAAAGTAAATCCTCCATCAAAAATTGATTTTAAAAATGTAAATAAAGAAATTAATACTAGTACCCAAAAAGAAGCTACTATTATTTCTGAAAGCACTGTTATTGACGGTTCAATTTCTTCTAAAGAAAACTTAGTTATCAAAGGCAGTATTAATGGGGATGTTTCAGGGGAAAACGATATAATAATAAGTGGGCATATTGAAGGGGATGTAAAGGGTGGTAGTACCATTTCCTTAAAAGGCACGGTGAATGGAAATATTACCAACGGTGGTAAGATAACTATATCCAAAGACTCACAAATAACAGGAAATGCAAACTGTACTACACTATTTTTAGATGGCAAAATTATTGGCGATATAAATGCTTCAACTTCTGTTATTATGGGTTCAAATTCAGTGGTTAAGGGAAATGTATCATCAAAATCAATATCAATTGAAGAAGGGGCTAAGATTAAAGGCTCATTGAATGTATTTAGTGATGAAGATGGCAGGGATGAATAATCCAAATACTTATCTCTACTTAATTAAAGAAGTAAAGTTTACTATACAAAGTAAATAATAGCTTTTAAATAGAATAAAATTAAATTAATATACAGAATATAAACCATAAAGGTCTTTTTCTATAAAAGCTAAAGATATTTATGGTTTTATTTATGTCGAAAAGAAGAATACCTATGAAGTCAATATGTTGATTCTAGGTAGACAAATTTTTAACATATTATTTTATTTGATAAATAATGATCCCTAAAGCTCTAAATGATGAGCTTTATAGATAGAACTTGTAAAGGGTTAAAACTTGACAATTTCTCAAATTTTGTGATAAAATTTATGACAATGTATTATGCTAGGGTGCTCATTTATTTAACTTTTGAGCACCAAAATTATGTTAGGGACACTATTATTGGTGTTATTAGGAGGCTATTTTGACTAAGGAGCCAAATAAAGATAAAGGAACTAAGAATAGAGGAACTCTGCGTGGCTTAGCCAACTTCTCACAGATTGGAGTAACAATGGCATCATCAGTATTTGTTGGCGTCATGTTAGGCAAGTACCTAGATGGTTTTTTAGGCACATCTCCCTGGTTATTATTGATTTTTTCTCTACTAGGAGTAGGTGCAGCTATTAGGGTCTTGTTCAACATATCTAAGGACCAAAAGGATGAAAAATGACAGAGGACAAGGGGCAGATTATAAAGAAGAGGGGTATCATGAAAATATCTGGTTTAGCAAAGAGGATGGTCACATCAATTCTAATTATATCATTGATATGCATTATAATTTCTGTAATCTATTATCGTTCAGTGGCTTTTCTTCCGTTTTTTTTAGGCGTCCTCATAAGCTCAACTACTAGTATCCTTAAAGTTTTTATGTTAGAGCGTACCGTGGACAATATAATGTCAATGGAGAAAAAAAAGGTTGGTAACTATGCTGGTTTGCAACATATACTAAGACTTTTAATTTCTGGTATAGCCTTCTTTATAGGTGCTGTTGTGCCACAGATTAGTCTGTTGGGTGTGGTAGCTGGCGTATTTGCTTTCCAGTTGTCATTGTATACTATTAGGACTTGGAAGAATGAATAAAAACATAGGTGGTGATAATCATTGAATTTAAACATAGATAATCTTTGGGTTTTGGATGTGGCAGGGACTGAAATTTGGATTACAGAAACAATATTTAACACATGGATTATTATGTCGATTATTATAGCTCTTGCAATTATCGCACGTATTAAACTAAAAAGTTTCAAACTTGTACCCACAGGTTTTCAAAATGTAGTAGAAATTATTGTGGAGGTTTTTGACAATTTTGCTACAAATGCCTTGGGTAAAAATTTATCCTATATAGCGCCATGGTACTTTATGGTGTTTGTATTCATTTTCTCATCTAGTATGTTCAGTATTTTTGGGCTTAGGGCTCCAACAGCAGATTGGGCAACTACGTTTGCACTGGCCTTTGCTAGTTTCTCACTCATGATCATTATGGGTTTTAAACATCAAAAAGGCCAATATCTGAAAAGTTTTTTTAATCCACATTTTGTATTTTTCCCTTTAAATCTGATTGGAGAATTAGCAAAGCCTGTTTCGTTAAGTTTCAGGCTTTTTGGTAATATGCTTTCAGGAACAATCATTCTGACACTATATTATTCACTAACGCCCTTATTTGTCCAGTTTGGCATACCTGCATTATTACATGGCTTCTTTGATGTTATATTTGGTACTATACAGACCTATATATTTGTTATCATAAGTATTATGTATGTTGAAAGTGCTGCCTCATAAGTTATTAGTGAATAAATTGTCAAATAATATAAAAAATAAAATACAATAAAAATTTGATTGGAGGAAATTATTATGGAAACAGTAGCATTAGTTATTGGTATAATTCATATTGCATCAGCAATTGCACTTCTTAACGGGGTGACAACTACATTTGGGCAGTCAAGAGTTGCTTGTCAGGCGATGGAGTCAATAGCAAGACAGCCAGAAGCTGCTGATGATATTAGAAGTGCTATGTTTGTTGGTTTAGCAATGTGTGAAACGTCTGGTATTTACGGACTTTTAGTTTCTATTATCATGCTTTTTGCAAATCCATTGGTAGATATTTTAATGAGTCTTCTTGGATAAAATGTGTTTTATAAATCTGAAACAAGACAGAGGAAAGGAGGTCATTTGAATTGCGTAGTGAGATTGTGTTTTTAGCTCAAGCTCTGCCTGAAGGTCGTGTTTTTGCATTGGATAACCAAACCTTTATTAGTAGTGGCATCCAATTGTTAAACGCAATTATTTTAGCTATTGCCCTAACCTTTATTCTTTATAAACCAGTTAAAGAATTTTTGGAAGAACGAACTAATAAGATTCAAAACAAGATTGATGATTCAGATGCAACTATGGCTAAAGCAAATGAGCTTATTGCAGAATATGACAAAAAAATAAAAGAAATAGATAAAGAGCGAATGGAAATCCTTGAGGATGCTCGCATCAAGGCTGTTGCTGAGAGCAAGTTAATTATTGATGAAGCCAGAGAAGAGGCATCTGAGTTGAAAAAACGCTCATTAGATAGTATAGTAGCTGAGAAAAAGCGTTTACAAGATGAAACGCGTCAATATATAATCGAACTAGCTTCTCTTATGGCCAAAAAATATATTACTGAAAATATGGACAATGACACTCAAGATAAGATTTTTGAGGAAACTCTAGCTAAGATGGAGGATTCACAATGGCAAAGCTAAAAGAGAGATATGCTAATGCACTTTTTGAATTATCAGAAAAGAGTGGCAGATTTGAAAGAGATTTAGAGCAGGCAATATTAGTTCGAGATGTTCTTAGAGCTGAAGATGTACAGTCATTTCTAGTTCATCCTCATATTCCAAACTCTGCTAAACATCAACTCTTTCACCGTGCATTTTCAGAGGATCTTTCAAAGTACTTAATGGGATTTTTATATCTTGCAGTTAGAAAGAATAGAGAGTCATTGATAGTACCTGTTTTAACTGAATATATTCAAAAGATAAACAAATACTTAGGCAGAATAGAGGCTAAAGTTGTTTCAGCTAAAGGGCTGACAGAGAAACAAATTCAATCCATTAAGACTGCATTATCAAGGAAAACTGGTATGCAAATTGATCTAAAGACTAAAATTGATTCTGATGTGATAGGTGGATTTTATATTTTAATAGATGGATATATCTATGATGGCACCGTAAGGTCTGAATTGAACAACATTAGAGAACGTTTAAAGAGAGGAAGTTATGAATGATAGTAAATCCCGATGAAATAAGCAAGGTGATAAAACAACAGATTGAGTCTTACTCCTCCCAGCTGGATTTTTCTGAAGCAGGTACTGTTATACAGGTCGGGGATGGTATTGCACGTGTATATGGTTTAAAAAGTGCGATGAGTGGTGAGCTTCTGGAGTTTTCCAATGGAACCTATGGTATGGCCATGAATTTAGATGAAGAGAGTATTGGTGTTGTCATCATGGGTTCTGATGCAGGCATTAAAGAAGGTGATCCTGTAAAATTGACAGGTAGAATGACTGAAGTTCCAGTGGGTGATGGTATGCTAGGACGTGTCGTCAATGCACTGGGTGAACCAATAGATAATAAGGGACCTATAGCAGCAGATGGTTACCGTAAGATAGAAAGCCCAGCCCCTAGTGTAATCACGCGTCGTGAAGTAAACCAACCACTACAGACTGGTATCAAGGCTATTGATTCCTTGGTACCCATTGGGAAAGGGCAGAGGGAATTAATTATAGGAGATAGGGAAACGGGAAAGACTGCTATTTGTATAGACACCATCATAAATCAGAAAGATAAGGATGTATATTGTGTCTATGTAGCAATTGGGCAAAAAGCTTCAACAGTTGCTCGTATTATTAGAGTTTTGGAAGACACTGGAGCTATGGAATACACTACAATAGTTCTATCTACTGCTAGTGATTCAGCACCTATGCAGTACATTGCCCCTTATGCTGGCTGTTCAATAGCAGAAGAGTGGATGCACAGGGGTAAGGATGTTTTAATAATCTATGATGATTTATCAAAGCATGCAGTGGCCTATAGGGCAATTAGTTTGCTCTTACATCGTCCACCTGGTCGTGAAGCCTATCCAGGAGATGTCTTTTATTTACACTCGAGACTATTGGAACGTGCAGCATGTATGAGTAAGGAGTATGGTGGTGGCACATTAACAGCCTTGCCTATTGTTGAAACTCAAGAAGGTGATATTTCAGCTTATATTCCTACTAATATTATATCTATAACAGACGGGCAGATTTATCTTGAAGCTGATCTTTTTAACAATGGTGTCCGGCCGGCAATCAATCCTGGCTTATCTGTTTCCCGTGTAGGTGGGTCAGCACAAATTCCAGCTATGAAAGAGCTTGCTGGTCCTCTCAGAATTGAGTTCGCTCAATACAAAGAGTTAGCAGCTTTTTCTCAGTTTGGTTCCGATCTTAATCAAGATACTATAGACCGCTTAGAACATGGAGAACGTATTATGGAAGTTTTAAAGCAGGCCCAATACAAAACTATGGCAGTAGAAGATCAGGTGTTGATTCTTTATGCCTTAAGTAACAGGCATATGGTAGACATAGACATTAGGAAAATTAAAAATTTCGAGAAGGATTTTATTCGCTATGTAAATAAGTATGCTGGTCATATTAAGGAAGAAATAAGAGAAAGTGGAAAGATATCTAATAAACTTGCTGCTGATATAGATGCAACAATTGCTGAGGTCAAAAAACAACATGATTATAGCTAAGGAGGTACTAATGTGAGTTCCATGAGAGATATCAAGCAGAGAATTGAAAATGTCAGTTCTGTAGAACAGATCATTAAAGCTATGGATATGGTTTCCTCCACAAGATTAGTTAAGGCTAGAAGGCAGTTAGAAGGTATCCGACCTATGTATAAAGAGTTGAAACTGATAGCAGAAGAGGTAGGCACTCAAGAAAATGCTAAAAGACATATATATTATAAAGAGAGGGAAGTAAAGAATACTTTATATATTATTCTAACTAGCGATAGAGGGCTCTGTGGTAGTTATAATTTTAATATTATGTCTAAAGCTTTGAAACATATGAATCAAGGGAAAAACGAAAAAATAATAATCGTTGGCTCCAAAGGATATGAGTACTTCAAAAAGAGAGATAAGAATATAATTCACTCAGTATTAGATGTGGCAGATGCAAAAGTATATTATGGTGCTGAAAGTCTTGCAAAAATGATAATAGACTCATACTTGGCCGCTGAAGTAGAAGAAGTTTATATCGCTTATACCCACTTTGAAAATGTACTGACCTATGTTCCAGTTGTGGAGAGATTACTTCCCATAGTCAGTGATGGGACTGAGAATAGAGACAGGGATGATAAGAAATATGATCCGGATTTAGATTCATTTATTGATAATATGATTCCCTTGTACTTACACATGAATTTATTCAGAGCCTATTCAGAATCCCACACAAGTGAACAGGCATCCAGGATGGTAAATATGGATGCAGCAGGGAAAAATGCATCAGAGATAATTGAGGATTTAACCCACATGTATAATCGTAAGCGTCAAGCAGCAATCACCCAAGAGATTAGTGAAATTGTAGGGAGTGCAAATATTTTAAATAAAGGTGGTCCAGATGACAGTTAAAAACACAGGTGTAATTATTCAGATAATAGGAGCAGTTATTGATGTTCAATTTGAGAATGATTTACCTTCTTTATATAATGCTATTGAAATACCATTTGGCGAGGAGAAAATAGTACTAGAGGTTATGCAACATCTTGGTGATAATACAGTCCGCTGTATTTCAATGCATCCTACAGATGGATTGAAACGGGGTATGGAAGCCATAGACACAGGTGCTCCAATAACAGTACCTGTAGGTGAAAAAGTATTAGGGCGTATGGTAAATATCTTAGGTGAGCCTATAGATAACAAGCCCAAGATAGAATCCAAAGAGACTTGGTCTATTCACAGAGACCCACCTAGCCTAACTGATCAAATTGCTCAACCAGAGATGTTGGAAACTGGAATTAAGGCTGTGGATTTACTGTGCCCATTTTCCAAAGGAGGTAAAATAGGCTTATTTGGTGGTGCTGGAGTAGGAAAGACCGTTCTAATTATGGAACTTATCGACAGTATCGCAAAAGAGCACGGAGGTTATTCTGTATTTGTTGGTGTAGGAGAACGTACACGTGAAGGGAATGACCTTTATTATGATATGAAAAATTCAGGTGTTATTGATAACACAGCACTTGTTTTTGGTCAAATGAATGAGCCCCCAGGAGTTAGAATGAGGGTAGGGTTAACAGGCCTTACTATGGCAGAGTATTTCCGAGATAAGGAGCATCAAGACGTATTGCTCTTCATTGACAATATATTTCGTTTTGTACAGGCAGGGTCAGAAGTTTCTGCTCTATTAGGTCGTACTCCAAGTGCTGTAGGATACCAACCAACTCTAGCAACGGAAATTGGTAGCTTGCAGGAACGTATTACATCAACAAAATCTGGTTCAATTACTTCTGTTCAGGCTATCTATGTCCCTGCAGATGATTTTACAGATCCAGCAACAGCGACTACCTTCGCCCATTTAGATTCAGTAACAATACTATCTAGATCTATTGTTGAACAAGGTATTTATCCAGCTGTTGACCCCCTTGAATCTTCATCACGAATTTTGGAAGAAAGTATAGTAGGAGCAGAACACTATCGTGTTGCCCAAGCTGTCAAGATGATATTACAACGCTATAAGGATCTTCAGGACATTGTCGCTATTTTAGGTATGGATGAATTGTCCGAGGAAGACAAGCAGACTGTTAGTAGGGCAAGAAAAGTTCAAAGATTCCTATCCCAACCTTTCTATGTAGCTGAAAAGTTTACTTCTATTCCAGGTCGTCATGTTCCTATAGAAGAAACAGTACGAGGATTCAAAGAAATTATCGAAGGAGTCCACGATGAGATTCCAGAAGGCTTTTTCCTAAATCAAGGATCTATTGATGAAGTCGTAGAAAAATATAAGAACTCACAAGGTGGTTAATATGATGGAACAAGAGACCAGTTTATTAGAGGCAAAAAAAATAATCTTAAATATAACTACACCTCGAGGATTAAAATTATCTGAAGAAGCTGATATGGTTATTATGCGTTGTGTAGACGGTGATTTTGGTGTATTGCCTGGTCATGAACCAGTCTCCACAGTACTAGGTGACGGTATCCTTCGAATTATTAACGATGGTATGGAGAAAAAATTAGCCGTATTTGGCGGTGTAGTTGAGGTGGACAATACAAGTGTAAACATATATAGCACCATAGCACAAAAACCTGAAGAAATAGACCTAGAACGCGCTATAAGAGATCGTGAAGAAGCAGAAGCAGGTATATTAGAAAGAACAGAAGAGCTTCGCTATCAAAGCTTAGGCGTAGGGGTACGACGTGCTTTAGTTCGAATTGAAGTCAGTACGAATTTTGAAGAAGATGATTTTTCCGAAGAAGGGTAAAATAATTAATTATTTAATAAAAGCACAGGATAAAAGTGTAAAATATTGGGTAAAGATTATTTATAGATAAAAGGAGTAAGCCTTAGAGATGGAATACATAAGGAAAGGTGAGTGCTATGGATATCTATGTAGCCCGACAACCAATCTTTGATAGAAAAATGAATGTATTGGGATATGAGTTATTATATCGTAGAGGTATGAACAATCTTTATGAGGGATCTGATGATAATCAAGCTACAGCAGAATTAATTAGTAATTCATACCTAAACATGCATTTTTCTGAACTTACCGATGGAACCAAGGGTTTTATTAACTTTTCTGAGAAAATGCTTATTGAGCAAATTCCCTTAATACTGCCTAAAGAATTAACTGTTGTGGAAATCTTAGAGAGAGTTGAAATTACTGATGAGCTTATTGAAGCATGTAAAAAAATAAGTGATAAAGGATATACCATAGCCCTTGACGATTACATATTTGATGAATCTAGTCTTCCCTTATTAGAAATCGCAGATATTGTAAAAGTTGAGTTTCCTTTTGTAGAGCATGAAATACAAAGAAAACTAATAAGTAAGTATAAAAATAGGATAAAGTTCTTGGCTGAAAAAGTAGAAACAAGAGAAGAGTATAAATTAGCTTTAGATATGGGATATGACTATTTCCAAGGATATTTCTTTAGTAAGCCAGTGATAATAAAAAGTAAAGAAGTAGATAATCTGAATGTAAACCTAATTCTGATATTAGAGATGCTAAATCAAAAAGAACCAGACTTTCAAAAGATGGCGGAGGTTATTCAATCGGATTTAGGTCTGGTTTATAAATTATTGAAATTGGCCAATTCTGCCCTTCTTGGTACAAGAAATAAGATAATTTCTATAAAACACGCATTAGTTCAATTGGGCATAATTGAAATCAGTAAATGGATCTATGTATTGTTATTAAGAGATGTACAGACTGTAGAAAACAAAGAACTAATCAAAACTTGTTTGATAAGAGCCAAGCTCATGGAGTTATTGGCAATCGATATTGGTATGAGGAATAAAAAATTAGATTATTTCTTAACAGGAATGTTTTCCTCTATTGATGTTCTTACAAATCGAGATATGAAGGAAATATTAGATGAATTACCTTTAAGTGATGATGTAAAAGATGCATTGCTTGGGAAATGTAATGAAATTAGAGAAATGCTAGATATGATTCTAAACTATGAAAACCTAAGATGGATGGAGATGGAAAGCAAGCTTACAGATACCGACATCAGTCAAGAAAAGTTTATGAATAGATATATTGAAGCCTTAACATGGGTGACAAATTCAGATTATTAATGACCGATAAAAACTTAAGTTAACTTAAGTTTTTATGTTTTTTATACAATTTTCAGAATAGTGGATTATTATATTAAATACTCAAAAATTGCTTGTTTTATGATAGAATAATAATTGGTAAAAAAATAGGTGGTTTTAATAATAGATAAGAAAAGGCAATCTTCTGGGATTGTCTTCAATAATATCCATTTGAAAGGAGTATATATGAATTATTTAGTTATAGGCCTTATCCTAATACTAGCCCTATTTGCAATTCGTTTTTCCAATAAACATGGGATACCTGCACTATTATTATTTATTGTTCTTGGAATGGCTTTTGGTGTAATAGGATTTGAATTTGATGATTATAAGTTTGCAGACAACTTTGCAACAGTGGCACTTATGGTCATAATGTTTTATGGTGGTTTTGGAACTAATTGGAGAATGGCTAAACCAGTTGCAAAAGAGGCTATTATACTTAGCTCATTAGGTGTTGTTGCAACAGCATTATTAACAGGATTGTTTTGCTATTTTGTATTAGGACTTCAATTACTAGAAGGTATGCTTATTGGTTCTATTGTAGGTTCAACTGACTATGCCAGCGTATCCAACATTTTACGTTCTAAAAACTTGAATTTAAAATACAATACAGCACCACTACTTGAACTTGAAAGTGGTTCAAATGACCCAACTGCTTATACAATGACAATGGTATTTCTTTCCGTCATTATAGGTTCGGAAGTGTCTATCCCCATTTTAATTCTATCCCAGGTAGTCCTAGGTATTCTTGTTGGTTTTGTTTCTGCATTTCTTATTGGCAAATTGATTAGGAATCTTCGTTTAGATGCAGATGGACTTTATGCAGTCTTTATGTCTGCTGCAATGCTTATTACTTACGGAGCTACAGGACTTATCGGTGGCAATGGCTACTTGGCTTTGTATATTTTAGGGATTTATCTTGGGAATATGGAATTTCGAGGTAAGCGTGACGTCGTCTTTTTCTTTGACGGTTTTACTGAAATTATGCAAATCGGTTTGTTTTTCATCTTGGGATTATTGTCTAATTTGACAAAATTTCTTGATGCTTTCCCTATAGCACTTGCTATTATGATATTTATGACTATAATTGGTCGCCCTGTAACAGTTTATGGCCTTATGTTTCCAATGCGCCTAAAGAGCAATCAACTAAAGATGATTTCATTGGCTGGAATTAGGGGGGCGGCTGCTATAGCTTTTGCTATTATGGCAGTGAATAGTGATGCTGTTGTTTCTGTTGATGTTTATCATATTGTATTTGGTATTTGTGTCCTATCATCATTGGTTCAAGGTTCCTTTATGCCTCCTGCGGCAAAACGTTGGGATATGCTTGACCCCAACGATACAGTATTACAGACATTTAACTACTATCAAGACAAAGCTGAGATTGGTTTTTTAGAAACAAGAATACATCCCAATAGCTATTTAATTGGTAGTAAGGTAAAGGATTTGAATCTTACTTTCGACTTTATTGTTGCAAAGATTGAACGTGACGGGAGAACTATTGTCCCAAGAGGACATGTAACTATCGAAGAAAATGACCTAATCATATTAGGTGGTGAAACCCATTTTGATGAAAGTGACCATGATCTTATTGAATTTACAATTCCAAAAGGACATAAATGGGTAAACAAGCATATCAAAGATTTAGGATTAGCTTCTGACAGACTTATCATCATGCTACAACGAAAAGGCAGTGATATTATTGTACCAATTGGCGATACTTTGCTCCTAGAGGATGATAAAGTAATCATGATAAAAGCAGAGCATGATTTAGAATTTCCTAGATAAGGATGGCTTAAATTTTCTAATTTCTTGACGATATATATTATTAGGTTTTCAAATTCCCTTAGTAGAATTTACTTGTAAATCTATTAATGATTATGGGAAGACCATGGAAGGAGGAGTATGATGCCAGAAAGCAAAAGAAAAAGAATTATTACTTTAGGCCTTGCAATTATAATCTTGTTTGGAACTATGCCTTTAATAGGATATGCTTCAGAAGTAGAAGCTTATGAAAAACCAGTACTAAAATATGCCTATGTAGAGGATGAAACTTTAGTATTAAAAATAGAAAGAGGTTCTTACTGGTTCGATATAGAATATAAAATTGATAAAGAAACTCGTATCCATGAAATTGAGTATGATGAGTATGATAATAGAAAAGATGAGGGTAGGGTATATGAGATTGATGTTGAAATACCATCTACTATTTCAATAACCATTGATGATGGTGAGAGCAAAATAACTCAAAACTTTTCCATTAAAGAAGATTACTTTGCATTAACTAAGGATGTTCCACAAAAGGTTTTAGAGAGGTTAGCTGAAGGTAGACAGTCTGATGTTGACAGGATTCCTGGATATAGTAATATCTTTGAGCTAGAATATGGAAAGGTAGCAGATTCATTTGATTTATTTAATAAAATTATAAGTAAAACATATAGGACTTACAGCAAGGCAGACATAAAATTTAACTACGGTGGCTTGTCAAGTGATAAAGATGGCAATATCAAACTTGATAAGTTTGGTGTATTTAAGGTTGTTATTACACATAACAAGGATAAAACCTTTGAAGAAACAGCATATATCCTTATAAAACCAGATTGGAAAAAAACTAGGGAAACTAGGGCTATTAGCAATATAAGTCCATATATAGTATATAATGATAGAGTTAGGCTTGCAGATTATTTAAGATATGAAGATGAAGCAAGTACTAATACGAAAAAGACTAAAGTAGATACTACATACCTTCTAGGATATAACGTGAATACAGATCAATTATTTGGGGTAAACGATCAGATAAATCTTGACCTTAATAAGCCATACTGCCTAAGGCTATTAAATTTTGAGGACAATTCACAACAAAATATCTATGTGATGAGGCAGGAAAAGTTACAGTCAAAAAATAAGGATTTTAAAGATATATATGAAGGACATTGGGCAAGAGAGGCTATAAATTCACTGGTATCTAAAGGTTTGTTATCAGGCTATCCAGATGGAAGCTTTAATCCTTCTGGAAATATAACTGTCAAAGAATTTATGACAATATTAAGCCGACAAATAGCAATGTCTCCAGATAAAGCAAAGCCAGTAGTGGGAGATGTAGGATTATATATTGATCCTAGCTCTTGGGGATATATTGAGTCCAAATCAATTCTAGATAGATTATCAACTGCAGCCCTATATAGGTTTAACTATATGAATTTAGATAGGCCAATAAATAGGGGAGAAGTAGCATTTTTAGTAGATAATGCTATAGAATTAGGCATAGGATATAATCCCAATTTGAACACTTCCTTTACAGATATAAATGCATCAGTGTATAGTCCAGAGATTAAAAGGCTTGTAGACATAGGCTTGATCTCAGGCTATCCAGATGGAACATTTAAACCAACAAATGGTATAACAAGGGCAGAAGTAGCAGCAATATTTAATAGGATTAATTAAGATACTAAGCCTTAAACTTATCTAAAAAGTTTAAGGCTTTTTTCTTTAGATTAATCAAGTCTGTATTTTACAATGTCTTTAAAAGCTTGAAATCATTTGACATAAGGGGAAATTTATAATAGAATATTGCGTAACTTTAATTTTACCCTATACTTGTTAACAAAAGCAATAAAGCCATGTACAGCAATCTTCTTATTCCTATTAGGAATTTATGATAGTTAGCAATAGAATTTACACATTTGTTCTTTCGTTGTATTATATTATATTAATATCAATATTCTAGGAGTGATAGTATGATTATAGGAGTACCAAAAGAAATACTAAACAATGAAAATAGAGTAGGTATGACCCCAGCCGGTGTGTTCTCCTTGAGTCAAAAGGGTCACAGGGTAATTATAGAAACAAATGCAGGACTAGGAAGTGGCTTTGATGATACTGATTATACTAAAGTAGGGGCGGAAATTTGTGAAAGCTCTGAAGAAGTTTATCAACTATCGGATATGATTGTAAAAGTTAAGGAACCTCAAGATAATGAGGTAGATATGATGAAGGAAGATCAGATCTTACTAACTTACCTACATTTAGCAGCAAAGCCTGAGCTAACTAAGAGATTGATGGAAAAGAATATTACTGGTATTGCATATGAAACTGTTCAATTAAAAGATGGTTCCCTTCCCCTATTAACTCCTATGAGTGAAGTTGCTGGAAGAATAGCAGTTATTGTTGGTGGTGAATACCTATCAAAGGCAAAGGGTGGAAAAGGAATACTTATATCAGGAGTACCAGGTGTTAAGCCTGCTAAGGTGACAATACTAGGGGCAGGATCAGTAGGGTTAAATGCTGCAAAAATTGCAGTTGGACTTGGCGCTGATGTGACCTTGCTAAACAAGAGCCCTGGAAAACTAAAATATATCGAGGATATATATGATTCAAGAATTAAGACATTGGCTTTAAATGAGTTGACCCTTGCAGAATCAGTAAAGAATGCAGATTTACTAATAGGTGGTATACTTGTTCCAGGAGGAAAGGCTCCAAAATTAGTTAAGGAGTATATGGTCAAGAGTATGAAACCTGGTTCTGTTATTGTGGATGTGGCAGTAGACCAAGGTGGTTGTGTAGAAACTACAACCCATGCTACAACTCATGATGATCCAGTTTATGTAAAACATGGAGTAATTCATTATACAGTACCAAATATGCCTGGAGCTTATGCCAAGACTTCTACCTATGCTTTAACAAATGCAACCATATCATATGTAATGGAAATTGCTGATAATGGATTATATGAGTCACTAGCAAAAGATGAGAGTTTACGAAAAGGCGTTAATGTCATGAGAGGTAAATGTACCTTAGAAAGTTTAGCAAATTCTTTAGATTTAGAATACACAGATGTTAAATATGTTATTCAAGATTTAAAGTTTGCAATATAGAAATTATGAATTGACCTAAACAAAATAATGTATTACAATAATAACTAGTAAATAATTAAATATATCTTAGGTGCCCTTTTGGGAGAATAGGGAAACTGGTGCAAATCCAGTACGTACCCGACACTGTAAAGACGAGTCCTTACTATACCACTGGCCTATGCTGGGAAGGAGTAAAGTGATGTTTTAAGTCTAAGTCAGGAGACCTGCCTATGATAGAGAGATTGCTTTCAGCTACTGAAAGCCTCGGTGATGACGGTAAAGTCCCGACCATAATGTATTTTTTATGGTGGGACTTTCTTTTTTTATCTAAAAACTGGAGGGATAAGTATGAACAAGGAATTATTTCAAAAACTAAGTATTAAAGATGCAGATGAAAAAGAGTTAGAATTAGCATTAAATGAAATCGTTAATGCTATCCAAAAACCTGATGAAGCCGCTGCTATGGGTATGGAAAAAAGGTTAAATGAAAAAATTAAACCAACCAGGAGTTTGGGTGTTTTAGAAGATATAGCAATTCAAGTTGCAGCAATACAAGCTACTCCATACCCTAAAATCAAGGGCAAAGCAGTTTTGCTAATGGCAGGAGACCATGGAGTTGTAAAAGAAGGAGTAAGTGCAGCACCCCAAGAAGTAACAGTTCAACTTTTTTACAGCTACTTGAATGGTGGTGGGGGAATCAATATACTATCTAATCATGCAGGAGCTGAAGTAATTAGCACTGATATAGGTATGGCCGGACCACTTAATCCACCAGAGCTTATGAAAAATCGAATAAAAAACGGAACTGACAATATAGGACAAGGGCCAGCAATGACAAGGAAAGAAGCCCTTCAGGCAATGCTAACAGGTGCAAAAATAGCGTCAGATGCTATAGGATCAGGCTACAATCTATTAGCCACTGGAGAAGTTGGAATCGGGAACACCACACCTAGTGCAGCTATAATTTCAGTATTTACTGGCTGTAGTGTAGAGGAAGTCGCAGGCAGCGGAACAGGTCTTAAAGATGACGCCTTAGCACATAAGCAGAGTATAATAAAAAAAGCAATTGAAATAAATAAGCCTAATCCTAATGATCCAATAGATGTGTTAACAAAGGTAGGGGGATTGGAAATTGCCGCAATAGTAGGTGCAATCCTACAAGCATCAGCTCAAAATGTTCCAACCATATTAGATGGGGTTATATCTTCTGCAGCTGCCTTAGTAGCCTCAAAATTAAATCCCCTAACCATAGAATACATGATTACCTCTCATTGCTCTGAAGAAAAAGGCGAGTTAGTAGCATTAGGAGAAATGGGATTAGAACCAAGATTATTCTTTAATATGAGATTGGGAGAAGGGACAGGGGCTTCACTTATGTTTCCAATAGTAGAAGCAGCAATAAAGGTTGCTGATGAAATGGCTACTTTCGAAAACTCAGGAGTAAGCACAGGGGAATTTAAAACCAAGTAAATATTCTTAGGAAAAACAAGAGGCGACAAGAATTATATGTTTCATTCTTGTCGCCTTAATACTATGCGGTATAGCTTTTATAGTAGATATGGGTCATCCATTGGGTCAATGAATTTCTTAGGATTGTAATCAGTTTTTATCTCAGCTATATCAGAGATTGCATTTGATTCTACATCAAGTTCTGGATGAGCATTGTTTGCCTTATAATTATTGTCTTTTGAATCTCTCTTTGGAAGATTTAAATCTACATCTTCAATGTCGATGTTTAGTGCCTTAGCTACACCTTTTCCATACTCAGGATCAGCATGATAACAATTATTTATATGCCTATGCTTGATTTGCAAGGTTGAATCTCCCATATTTCTTGCAGTATTTGCACAAAGAACCTTTTGCTGGTCTTCAGTCATGGCATTCCAAAGCATACCTGCTTGAGTGTAGTAATCATGATCATCTGCACGGAAGTCATATCTGAAAGCATCTCCTGCTTTTTCCATTGGAAGCGCAGCTTCAGGAGTTTCTGTCCAGTTACCATAGCTATTTGGTTCATAGTGATTTTCAGATCCATGATTACCATCTACTCTCATGTATCCATCTCTATGGAATGAATGTGGATTTTTAACTCCCCTAGGAGCATTAACAGGAATCTGATGATAATTAACGCCTAAACGATATCTTTGAGCATCTTCATAGCCAAAAAGTCTTCCTTGTAACATTCTATCTGGAGAAAAGCTAATTCCAGGAACCACATTAGAAGGACTAAAAGCTGCTTGTTCAACATCAGCAAAATAATTTTCAGGATTTCTGTTTAATTCAAAAGTACCCACTGGAATTAATGGGAAGTCCTTTTTATACCATACTTTAGTTAAATCAAATGGATTATAAGGCATATTTTCTGCTTCTTCTTCAGTCATTACTTGGATGTACATTTTCCACCTTGGATATTCTTTCTTTTCAATTGCTTCGTATAAATCTCTTTGATGACTTTCCCTATCAACAGCTATTACTCTTTCAGCCTCTTGGTCTGTTAGGTTTTGAATTCCTTGTTGACTCCTAAAGTGGAATTTAACCCATACACGCTCATTTTTTGAATTTATCATGGAAAAAGTATGACTTGAGAATCCATGCATATATCTATATGAGGATGGGATACCTCTGTCACTCATAGTAATAGTTACTTGATGAAGTGATTCAGGAAGGGATGTCCAAAAGTCCCAGTTAGTATTGGGGCTCCTCATATTAGTACGTGGATCTCTCTTAACAGCATGATTTAAATCAATAAATTTCATAGGATCTCTAAAGAAGAATACTGGTGTATTGTTTCCTACCATATCCCAGTTACCCTCTTCTGTGTAAAACTTTAAAGCAAAGCCCCTAATATCCCTTTCTGCATCTGCAGCACCTCTTTCGCCTGCAACAGTAGAAAAACGTGCAAACATTTCAGTTTTCTTACCTATCTCTGAGAAGATTTTAGCCTTTGTATACTGAGTAATATCATGTTCAACAGTAAAAGTACCGAAAGCACCAGAGCCTTTAGCATGCATTCTTCTCTCTGGAATTACTTCTCTGTTAAAATGACCTAATTTTTGCATTAACCATACATCTTGCATCAAGGTAGGCCCTCTTCTTCCAGCAGTCATAGTATCTTGGTTGTTATCTACCGGAGCTCCTGCTGCAGTTCTTAATATAGGAACTTCTCCCTTTCTGTCATTTTTACTAGATAATGAATCCCCTAGTTTGTTTTTATCCATTGGGTTTTCAAAGTCTTTCCTATTATCATCTTTCATAATAATCCCCCCTTCTTCAATAAAAGCATACCAAACAAAAAACAAATCAATGTACAAGTGTTATACCCCTAAAACTGTATTGGCAAACAAAGAAAAGGATATGGGAACAATAAGCTTTATATAGATCTTGTTACTCAACTTAAATTCAGGGTATTATATGAATATTAAGGAGAGGAGGCCAGTTATGGATAGAAGGATAAAGAAATACTTTATAGGAAGGGCTGCACAAGATGGTGCAGGTGTAAAGTTGTTTAGGACTTTTGGAAGTGCTGATATCCCTGATTTTGACCCTTTTTTGATGATGGACTTCTTTGATTCAACTAATCCAGAGGACTATATAAAGGGATTTCCCATGCACCCACACAGAGGAATTGAAACAGTAACATATCTTGTTTCTGGAATAATTGAACATGAGGATAGTTTAGGCAATAAGGGAGTAATAAGAGATGGTGATTGTCAGTGGATGACTGCTGGATCAGGAATACTACATCAAGAAATGCCAAAGCCAGCTCCAAAGATGTTAGGGGTTCAAATATGGTTAAACTTACATGCAAAGGACAAAATGATAGATCCTAAGTATGGAGATATTACAAAGGATATGATTCCTGTATATGAAAAGGAAACTGAACTTGTCCACATTATTGCAGGAGAATACAATGGATTAAAAGGTCCAATGGAAGGTGGAAAAGAAATTGAGCCAATCTTCTTTGATGTTGAGTTAAGTCCAAATAGTGAATTTGTTTTCGATTTAAATTCTGAGTTCAATGCCTATGCATTCCTTATACGAGGAGAAGCAAATTTCGATGTGGAAAAGGAAAATATCGTAGCTTATCCCCAAGGAGTGCTGTATGAAGAGGGTGACAGGGTAAGAATTAATACAAGAGATAAGGTTGCAAGATTCATATTCTTAGCTGGCAAAAAAATTAATGAACCTGTTGCGTGGGGTGGTCCAATAGTTATGAATACAAGAGAAGAGTTAAGGCAAGCCTTTAATGACTTAGATAAAGGGACATTTATCAAGAAATAGAATGTCAATAAATTGATTATAAAGATAAATGAAAACAGATATTTCAGTAATGATTTATCTGTTTTTTTCTTGTCATTATATAACAAAAAGTATATAATTGATAACATAAATTCACCCAAGAAGAATTACCAAGAGAGAATAATAATTCAAATAAGCAAACTTAACATATATGAGGAGGAGTTATTAGTGGAAATATTTAAGAAATTAGAAGAATATGATTATGAAGAATTGATCTTTTGCCAAGATAAAAGCTCTGGATTAAAGGCAATAATAGCAATTCATGACACAACATTGGGACCAGCTCTTGGTGGAACTAGGATTTGGGATTATGAAACAGAAGAAGAAGCAGTAGAAGATGCATTAAGATTGGCCAGAGGCATGACATATAAAAATGCTGCAGTAGGACTTGATATTGGAGGAGCAAAGGCAGTTATAATAGGGGATCCAAAGAAGATTAAGAGTGAGGAATTATTTAGGGCCTTTGGTAGATTCGTTGAAGGATTAAATGGTAGATATATAACTGGAGAAGATATGAATGTAACAACAGAAGACATGTCATATATTAATCGTGAAACAAATTATCTAGTAGGTTTAGAAGAAAATAGTGGAAATCCTTCTCCTGTAACAGCTTTTGGAGTCTTTAAAGGAATACAAGCAGGACTAAATGAGCTTTATGGTAGCGATGATATAAATGGGAAAACTGTGGCAATTCAAGGGTTAGGTGCTGTTGGTTGGCCTTTAGCAGAGCTTTTACATGAAGCTGGTGCTAAATTAATTGTAACTACAAGGGATCAAGAAACAATTGCAAAGGCTGAAGAAGAACTAGGTGCCACAGGGGTAGGCCTTGATGAAATATATGGTGTAGAATGTGATGTCTTTTCACCATGTGCAAGAGGTGCCATAATAAATGATTCAAGTATTGAACAATTAAAATGCAAAATCATAGCTGGTTCAGCTAACAACCAATTAGCAGAATCAAGACATGGGGATATTCTTGATGAAAAAGGAATACTCTATGTTCCGGATTATGTTGTAAATAGTGGTGGAGTTATTAATGTAATTGACGATATACTAGGACGTAAATACAATAGAGAAAAGACTTTAGCAAACGCTGCAAAAATCTATGACTCCTGTAAGAAAGTATTTGCAATAGCTAAGAGAGATAATATCCCAACATACAAGGCGGCTGATATAATGGCAGAAGAAAGAATAGCAGCAGTAAGGAAGGTAAAGTCTATATATAATAAGTAAAATATCTTAAGTTAGGATAATCTATCATAAATTCATGATAGATTATCTTTTAGATTTCAAATGCAAAAGCTTATAAATTGACATGGTAGCTTATTTAAGATAGCATAATAATGTTGCCACAAATGTATATAAACACAAAAATACTATAAGGTCACATTATGTTCACAATGTCTTATTAGAATTGATAGTATATAGATTGACAATAAAATAATTGACAAGGAGGACCATATTGAAGAAGTTACTACCATTTATGAAAAAATATATTTTGTTTGCTATAGCAAGCCCTATATTGATGATATTAGAAGTGTTTTCTGATATTTTTATTCCATACCTTATGTCATTAATAGTAGATGTGGGTATAGCAAATAGAGATATAGATTATATTTTAAGATTAGGACTTATTATGATTGGCTCAGCCCTTTTAGCAATGGTATTTGGTGTATTAAGTTCTCATGTTGGAGCAAAAGCTGGGTACGGTTTTGCATCGGAAGTAAGAAAAGAATTGTTTAAGAAAATACAAGGCTTTTCCTTTGCAAATCTTGATGATTTTTCAGTATCATCCTTGATTACTAGACTAACTAATGACTGTAATACTCTTGGTCAAGTTACCATGATGACTTTACGTCTAGCAGTTAGAGCGCCCTTTATGATGATATTTGCACTTATGATGGCTATAAAAATCAATAGCTCACTAGCAAGGGTATTTATGATTGCAATACCTGTTACACTTATATCTATAATTGCAATTTTGTCTAAGGCTAGACCATTATTCCTAGCATTTCAAACAAAAGTAGATAAGGTAAATGCAATGATTCAAGAGAACTTAACAGGTATAAAGGTTGTGAAATCATTTAATAGGGAAGAATTTGAAGAGGAAAAGTTTAAGAAAAGAAATGATGATTTAAGAGATGTAGCATTAAAGGCAGTCTCTATTATTATCTTATTAATGCCAATACTCTTTCTAATAATTTACGGTACAATAATGGCTGCCTTGTGGTTTGGCGGTTATCAGGTTTTAGCTGGAACAATGGGTAGTGGAGAATTAATATCATTTATAACTTATATCACTCAAATTATGATTTCCTTAATGCTAATGTCCATGTTCTTTATGCAGTTACTAAGGGCTTCTGCATCTGTGACCAGAATCGTAGAAGTTCTTAATACAGAATCAGAAATAATTGAAATCCCAGACGCAAAACAAGAATTAATGGATGGTTCAATCAAGTTTGAAGAGGTTTGTTTTTGTTATCCAAAAAGTGCAGACTTAGTATTAAAAAATATTAACTTTGAAATCAAGTCAGGAGAGGTTTTAGGTATTATAGGGTCTACAGGCTCTTCAAAATCTACCCTGGTTCAACTAATACCGAGACTTTATGATGCTACAAGAGGAAAAGTAATTGTTGGTGGTAGAGATGTTAAAGAATATGACATTAAGGCCTTAAGAGATCAGGTTGCTTTTGTATTACAAAAAAATGTACTATTTTCAGGAACACTAAGGGATAATATGAAGTGGGGAAATGAAAATGCTACAGATGAAGAAATTATTCAAGCTCTAAAATATTCTCAAGCATGGGAGTTTGTATCAGAATTTGAAGATGGACTTGACCACAGGGTTGAACAAGGTGGAGAAAACTTCTCAGGTGGGCAAAAACAAAGGCTTACTATAGCAAGAGCCTTAATTAAATCACCGAAAATATTAATTCTTGATGATTCTACAAGTGCAGTAGATATGACTACTGATGCTAAAATACAAAAAGTATTTAGGGAAGAACTAAAAGATATTACAACTATAATTATAGGTCAAAGAATCCAATCTATCCAAGATGCAGATAGAATACTAGTAATGCATGAAGGGGAAATAGATTCATTTGGAAATCACCAAACACTATTGAAGGAATCAAAAATATATAGAGAAATATATGAATCGCAGAAAAAGGGGGCAATTTCAGAATGAGAACGAGAATGAAAGGAAACAGTGGAGTTGCGCCAAAGAACGCTAGAAAAACATTAATTAGACTCTTCGCTTATTTTAAATTCAATAGAGCTTTATTCTACGGAGGATTAGTATTTATATTTGTAAGTTCAATTGCACAGGTTTTAGCCAATGGTATGCTAAGTCCTATAGTAGATTTGTTGGGTACTAATTTTGACAAAGCTCTATTTGTCAAATATCTCTTAATTATGGGTGGGTTAGTTGTATTCGTATCCCTAGCACAATATGTAGGGAATCTCTTTATGGGAAGACTTGCTCAAAAGACTGTTCATAAAATCCGTGAAGACATGTTTTCTCATATGGAAGAACTGCCAGTTTCATATTTTGATACCCATTCACATGGTGAATTAATGTCTACCTTTACAAATGACGTAGATATACTAAATCAAGCATTAGAACAAAGTGTATCACAGATAGTAATAGCAGCAGTTACAATAATAGGGGCCTTTGTAATTATGTTTATAATTAGTCCTTTGCTTACATTACTTGTGGTAGTAATGCTAATTGTAATGTTGTTAGCGACAAAATTTATTGGAAAGAAATCAGCTAGGAATTTTCGTGTTCAACAGGCTACACTATCTGAAATGAATGGTTATATAGAAGAGATGATGTCAGGACAAAAAGTTGTAAAAGTATTCAATTATGAAGAACGTGCCATAGAAGAATTTGGTGAAAGAAACGAAAGGCTAAGAAAGTCTAGTACAGAAGCTTCAACTTATGGTGTAATGCTAATGCCTATAATGGGGAGTTTAACATTTGTCTTATATGCATTAGTTTCTATGGCAGGTGCCTTACTAGTAGTAAGAAATATCTTAACAATTGGAAATATTGCAGCATTTTTACAGTATACTAGAACAATATCTAGGCCTATAACCAATGTTTCAAATCAGCTTAATATGCTGTTTGCTGCAATAGCAGGGGCAGAGAGAATATTTGACATATTAGATGAAGATGTTGAAATAGATGATGGAGATGTAAGGCTAGTCAAGGAATACAATGGCAAAAAGGAATTGGCCTGGAAGGTACCAGTTAGTGATAATAAGTTTGAATACGTACCAGTAGAGGGCTATATAAAATTCAAGGATGTTGACTTCGGCTATGTGTCTGATCAAAAAGTATTAAAGAATATAGACATCTATGCCAAACCTGGACAGAAAATTGCTTTAGTAGGTTCAACAGGAGCTGGAAAAACAACAATTACAAATTTAATCAATAGGTTTTATGAAATAAATAATGGAACAATCCTATATGATGGAGTGGAAATCAATAGGATTAATAAAAAAGACCTTAGGAGTACAATGAGTATAGTACTGCAAGATGTACACTTATTCGAAGGGACAGTAGCAGACAATATAAGATATGGAAGACTAGATGCTTCTGATGAGGAAGTGATAAAGGCAGCAAAACTTGCCAATGCTGATTATTTTATACAGCATTTGCCTCAAGGCTATGATACTGTCTTATCTAGAGATGGAGGAAACTTATCACAAGGGGAAAGGCAACTGCTCTCCATAGCAAGGGCAGCAATAGCAGATCCAATAATATTAATACTAGATGAAGCCACATCATCTGTTGATACCAGAACAGAAAAGCTAATATCTGAAGGTATGGATAAGCTAATGGAAGGAAGGACTACTTTTGTAATTGCCCATAGATTGTCCACAGTAAGGGATTCAAATGCAATTATGGTACTTGAACAGGGAGAGATTATCGAGCGAGGAGACCATAATGAGCTAATGGAAAACCGTGGAAGATATTATGCACTTAACACAGGAAGTATAGAACTAGAGTAGGAAAGTTGCAAAAAATGTCAATATAAAAACTTGACATATAAGAATATTAATGTTATCATACTAAAAAGTAAGTGAACTAATTACAAGTTAATAAAAATCCTCATCCTTTGGGTGAGGTAGAGGTGCGGTTTCTAAGAGTAACTATATGGAGGACGGAATCCAAAGAAGTATAGTGAAAGGAGCAATCGCCGAAGCTTCAGATACCAAAATCTGTTGCTGGGACCATATCTAATAAATATGGAACTGTCATTACAGTATTTACTCGTACTGTAATGTTGTGCTATCTCACTAAGAGTAAGAAAGGAGAGAGGATTGTCTTAATTTTTACTATACGTAAATTCACACCTGACAATACCTGTTAGGTGTTATTTTTTTGTTAAGCTAAAAGAATATTATAAAATTTAAGGAGAGATAATAAAATGAAGAAAAGAATATCAATACTACTAGTATTAGCAATCTTGCTAGTACCTGTGTTTACAGCTTGTTCATCAACACAGGAGTCAGCACCAGCTGCAACAGAAGGCCAAGGAACTCAAAAGGATACATTTGTAGTAGGACTAGAAGCAGGATATCCACCATTTAACTGGACACAAATGGATGATTCTAATGGAGCAGTACCTATATCAGATGCTCAAGAATTTGCTGGAGGATATGATGTTGAGATTGCAAAAAGAATAGCAGAAGGTTTAGGAAAGGAATTAGTTGTTGTTAAAATTGAATGGGATGGACTATTACCAGCTTTGACATCAGGAATGATAGATGCAATTATAGCAGGTATGTCACCAACAGCTGAACGTGCTCAGTCTATTGACTTCTCAGACAACTATTATAATTCAGACTTAGTAATGGTAGTAAAAGCAGGTGGACCATATGAAAATGCTACATCCATTCAAGACTTCAGTGGAGCTAAGGTAACTGCTCAATTAAATACTTTCCACTATACAGTAATAGACCAAATAGAAGGAGTAGTAAAAGAAACAGCAATGGATAACTTCCCAGCTATGAGAGTAGCACTGGAATCAGGAATTATTGATGGATACATTTCCGAACGTCCAGAGGCAGTTAGTGCATCAGCTGCAAACCAAAACTTTACATTTGTTGAATTTGAAGATGGCTTTGAAACATCTCCAGATGATACAGCTATAGCAGTTGGTATAGTAAAAGGAAGCGAATTAACAGAGCAAATAAATGAAGTGCTTGCAGGAATTACAGATGAAGAAAGACAAGAAATAATGGATAATGCAATATTGAATCAACCAGCAGCACAATAAATTAGTTATATGAGGCTGGCCCGCTTAATGATGGTGGGACAGCCCTTAACGTGTTTAACAGGAGGGGTTTTATGAGCCTACAACTCATGGCAGATATATTCGCCAATAACTGGCAAATGTTCTTACGTGGAGCAGGAATGACGCTTCTAATATCAATGATTGGTACTATAATAGGTCTTATTATAGGAATACTTGTTGGTATAGTCCGTACAATTCCTATGCCTGAAAAGGGGACAAAGAGAACAGTATTAAAAATTATAAACAAACTACTAGCTATATATGTAGAATTCTTCCGTGGAACGCCAATGATAGTACAATCTATGGTGATTTTTTATGGGACAGCTCAAGCTTTTGGCATACAGATGAATAGGATATATGCTGGTATTCTAATAGTCTCCATAAATACAGGTGCATATATGTCAGAAATTGTTCGTGGAGGAATAGTTTCAATAGATAATGGTCAATTTGAAGCATCACATGCAATTGGTATGAACCATATGCAAACAATGATAAATGTAGTTATGCCACAAGTTATTAGAAATATCTTGCCTGCAACAGGAAATGAGTTCGTAATTAATGTAAAAGATACATCCGTATTAAATGTAATTTCAGTTACTGAATTATTTTTCCAAACAAAATCTATAGCTGGAGCAACATTTAAGTTTTTCGAACCATACTTTATAGCAAGTATTATATATTTAATAATGACCATAACAATTACTAGAATACTTCGCTGTATTGAACGGAGAATGGATGGGCCAGCGAATTTTATTATGGCTGGCAATCAAATGCAAGTTGAGAGACCTGAAGATATAGTATATAAAAAGAATAGGGATAGGTAGGAGGTGGGAACCATGGAAAAAGTAATAGAGGTTCGTCATTTAAGCAAATGGTTTGGTAGCAATGAAGTATTAAAAGACATAGATTTTTCTGTAAACAAGGGAGAAGTAGCATGTATAATAGGATCCTCTGGTTCTGGTAAATCCACTCTACTCAGATGCATCAACCTTCTAGAAAAACCCACTAGTGGAGAAATAATATATAATGGAGAAAATATATTAGATGATGAGCACAATATATATACCTATAGAACTAAACTTGGTATGGTGTTTCAACAGTTTAATCTATTTAACAACCACAATGTACTAAGCAATTGTACCGTTGGACAAATAAAAGTACTGAAAAGAAACAAGGAAGAAGCAGAAAAAATAGCCTTACAATATTTAGAAAATGTAGGTATGGCACAATATATTAATGCAATGCCAAAGCAGCTTTCTGGAGGGCAAAAACAACGTGTGGCCATTGCTAGAGCATTGTCTATGGAGCCCGATGTTATGCTTTTTGATGAGCCAACAAGTGCATTAGATCCGGAAACTGTAGGAGAGGTACTAAAGGTAATGAAAGACCTTGCAAAATCAGGACTTACCATGCTAGTGGTTACACATGAAATGGGCTTTGCTAGGGAAGTTTCAGATAGGGTTATATTTATGGATAAAGGTGTCATAGCTGAAGAAGGAAAGCCTGAAGAAATCTTTAATAATCCAAAAGAAAAGAGAACAAAAGAATTTTTGTATAGGATATTAAACGGAAATGATGATTAAAATTAAAATAGATATTGACAATTTTAATAAATTATTATAAACTAAGCTTCATATAAGAATTAAACCTTTGAAAAAGAGTAGTAGACAAATTCTCCTATATAAAAGAGAGTCGCTGGTGGTGAAATTGCGATATATAGATATTTGTTGAATGGACTTTTGAGGGCAGCCTGAAATGTATAAAGTAGGAGCTGACGGGTACCGCACCTGTTAAGAAGCGGCACATATGATAGTATGTGACTTAAGTGGGTTTCTTTTGAAGCCAAATTGGGTGGTACCGCGAAAAGATATTTCGTCCCAAGTTTTTGTGAATGCAAAAACTTGGGACTTTTTTATTTGACTGCTACTTTTTAGACTAGTCAATGAAAGAAAAGGAGATGGTTTTATGGATAATGGTTGGTGGTGCTATAGATAAAAAACAATATAACTAGGAGGAAATAAAAATGAAAAAGATAATAATAGGACTTGTTTTAATATTAGCAATAGGCTTGTTTACAGGATGTAGTAGTGATACTCAGGCAACAGACATAGAAGTAGACCAATATACAATAGGAATTACACAATTTGGTGAGCATGCATCCCTTGATAACTGTAGGGAAGGATTCATAGCTGGACTTGCAGAAGAAGGATTTATTGAAGGGGAAAATTTGACAATAATATATGAAAATGCTCAGTTTGATAATGGAATATCTAATCAAATAGCGCAAAGCTTTGTATCTAAGAAAGTTGATCTAATAGGAGCAATTGCAACTCCAGTAGCTCAAAGCTCATTTAATGCAGCAAAGGATAAAGATATACCAGTAGTATTCACAGCAGTTACAGATCCTGTAGCAGCAATGCTTACAGAAGGAAATGTAACAGGAACTAGTGACAAACTACCAGTTGAAGCTCAATTGAAATTAATTAGAGCCATGCTTCCACAAGCGAAAAATATTGGGATACTTTATACTACAAGTGAAGTAAACTCTCTTTCCACAATAGAAGAATATAAGGCACTTGCAGGCAACTATGGCTTTGAAATAGTAGATATGGGAGTTTCGGCTACAGCAGATGTACCACTAGCAGTAGATAGGATATTGCCACAAGTTGATGCCATGACAAACTTAACAGACAATACAGTAGTTGGCTCATTACCAGTAATTTTAGAAAAAGCAAATGCCAAGGGTGTTCCGGTATTTGGAAGTGAAATAGAGCAGGTTAAACTAGGTTGTATAGCTTCAGAAGGAATAGAATATGTAGAGCTTGGAAAACAAACTGGAAGAATGGCAGCTCAAATATTAAGTGGGGAAAAAACAGCTGATGAAATAGCTTATGAAATAATAGAAAAAAGCAGTCTTTATATAAATAGCCATGTAATGGAGGAGTTTAATCTTTCATTAGCACAAGAATACATGGATAGGGCGATGGATGTAGCGGAGTAATAAGGAGAAGATAATGGATATTTTTATAGGAATACTAGAACAAGGAATGATTTATGCCATTTTGGCCTTAGGCTTATATATAACATATAGGATATTAAACTTCCCGGATTTAACAGTAGACGGAAGCTTCCCTTTGGGAGCTGCCGTCACTGCATACTTAATGACTAATACAGGAGACCTTGTAGCTACTATTAGCTTGGGTCACAATCCTTATATAATTTGTTTATATGCACTTATGGCTGGGGCTATTGCAGGACTAGTTACAGGAATCATTCATGTAAAATTTAATATTAGGGACTTAATATCAGGAATAATAACCATGACTGGTCTATATTCCATAAATCTTAGAATAGCAGGAAGTGCAAATGTACCTATATTTAATTTAGATACTATATTTTCAAATAGTACAATGGATATGATATTCCCTGAGTCTTTACTAAGGTACAAGGTAATAATAATTGCAACAATTATTACAATAGCTACAAAGATAATATTGGACTTATACTTAAAAACAAAGTCTGGATTCTTGTTAAGAGCAGTTGGTAATAATGAAATATTAGTAACTACCTTAGCAAAAGACAATGGAAATATTAAAATATTAGGCTTAGTTATAGGCAATGGAATAGTTGCATTATCTGGCAGCATCTTGATGCAACAGCAAGGTTTTTTTGAAATTACCATGGGAACTGGTGCAATGGTATTGGGCTTAGCGTCAGTAATCATAGGTATAAATGTATTTAAAAAGATTAAATTTGTAAAAGCTACAACATCAGTCATATTTGGCTCTATAATTTATAAGGCTGCAATGTCTGCTGCAATGGATATTAGGTTTGCAAGGGCAAGCGATATGAAACTAATAACAGCAATTTTGTTTTTGCTAATCTTAATTTTTAGTGAAGGTAAAAAGAAAAAGGTGAAAGTAGATGCTTGAATTAAGGAAAATATATAAAACATTTAATAAGGGAACCAAGCATGAATCAGAATTATTTCATGATTTCAATTTAAAAGTAGAGAAAAATGACTTTATCTCCGTAATTGGTAACAATGGGAGTGGAAAAACCTCATTAATAAATATAATCTGTGGCAGTTTAGAAATAGACAGTGGTCAAGTTATCTTAGATAATGAAGATATAACAAATAAAAAAGATTTTCAAAGATATAGCAAGATAGGAAGGGTATATCAGGAACCATCTGTTGGTACATGTACTGATATGACTGTATTGGAGAATATGTCCTTGGCAGATAATAAGGGGAAGTCATATAACTTAACAAGGGGAATCAGAAAAAATCGTATAGAATTTTATAAAGATCGATTAAGAGATCTTGATTTAGACTTAGAAAATAAACTAAATGTAAGAGTAGGAGAATTATCTGGAGGTCAGAGGCAAGCTATGGCTCTATTAATGGCAACAATGACTCCTATAGAATACCTTATTTTAGATGAACATACAGCGGCTTTAGATCCAAAAGTGGCAGATATTATTATGAAATTAACAGAAAAGATTGTAAAAGAAAAAAAATTAACCACAATTATGGTAACCCATAATATAAATTATGCCCTAGAATACGGTAATAGATTACTCATGATGAATCAAGGAGAAATCATATTAGATGAAAAAGATGAAAAAAAGAATAAGATTACAGCAGGAGAAATTTTGTCTATATACTAATATAATAAACCAAGTATTCATAAATAAAGTGAAAAACTTGGTTTATTTTTTTAATTTGGCAATAATATTTGAAAAAGATTGATAAATGTAATATTCTCTTCATAAAGACTTGATATAATTCTTAGGGATGAGAATACGAGGTGATGGATATTAATGAAAAAAATAATCGGTAAAGGATTGCATAAAATAACAGAGGGCATATCTTTCATACTTGATTTAATAATAAATATAGTAAACTTTGTCGTTACAGTAGTAGCAACCCTATCAAGTGGGTTAGCGGCATTAATAGGTGCAGGGGGATGTCTTTTTATTTTTCTCTTGGGTCCATTTGGACTTTATTTTCTATTAAATCCAGCAACACTTTTATTAGTGCTATTTTTTGTTGTATTTCCTATATTAGGTACAAAGTTTGTATCCTGGCTTAAATATTTAAAATATATTTTTACTGAATACTTATTTGATTTATCAGATGATTTAATCAAAGGTAGAAATAGAAAGAAAAGATTCAATGAATATGGTTTAAAGTATAGAAGGATGCAAGAGGAACAACGTAGGCGTGAACAGCAGAGGAGACGAGAAGAAGAGCAAAGACAGTGGGAAGAACGATTCAGACAATGGAATGAATACCAAAAGTCCCAACAACAATACTATGGTGGCTATTGGGGAAGTGGGCAGTACACTGGATATGGCGGACAAACATATGTAAACCCAACTACGGATTTTGTAAGTAAATATGAAAAATCTTGTCAAATCTTAGGACTAGGAACAGATGCAGATAAATACCAAATAAAATTAGCATATAGAAAAAAGGCAAAAGAATACCATCCAGATATAAATAAGGCCCCAGATGCAACAACAAAATTCCAGGTGATTAATGATGCATACGAATTTTTAAACGATGCCAATATAGAAAGGTATAAGAATATTAATAAATAGAATACTATATATGAATTCAATTCATGTGTTTGAAAGATGTATTTGTTGGAATTGGAGCAATGATAGATTTTGGTCCTCTTTTAGCAAATCCCAAATTACTATTATTTGGAGCAGCAGCCCAATTTGGAATATTTGCAACAATCACAGTAGCTACACTATTGGGTTTTAATTTAACAGATGCAGCTTCAATAGGAATAATTGGTGCAGCTGATGGACCTACATCTATTCTGGTATCTCAGATTCTAGGAAGCAATTACATAGGGGCAATTGCAGTAGCTGCATATTCTTATATGGCTCTTGTTCCTATTATTCAACCCTTGGCTATAAAATTAGTTACTACAAAAAATGAAAGAGCTATTAGGATGAAATACAATCCTAAGAGTGTAACAAAAAGAACTAAGATTCTATTTCCTATAATAGTAACCTTTATTGCAGGATTAGTCGCACCAGCTTCAATTGCATTAGTAGGATTTTTGATGTTTGGTAATTTAATAAGAGAATGTGGAGTACTTAATTCATTATCAGATACAGCTCAAAATGCTTTAGCAAATCTGATTACCTTATTTTTAGGAATCACGATTTCAGCAAGTATGCAGGCGGAAACATTTGTGACTTTTGAAACTTTTTTAATTATGGGCTTAGGTCTATTAGCATTTGTATTTGACACAATAGCAGGAGTTTTGTTTGCAAAAATATTGAATATATTTAGTAAAGAAAAAATTAATCCAATGGTAGGAGCGGCAGGAATATCAGCTTTTCCTATGTCAGCAAGAGTAGTACAAAAAATGGGATTAGAAGCAGATTCACAAAATCATTTACTAATGCATGCAGTAGCTGCAAATGTTTCAGGTCAGATAGCATCAGTTGTGGCAGGTGGAGTTATAATTAGCTTAATTCCTACACTATTATAATAATGATAACAAGGGGATATTAACCACATCTTTATAGTGGTAGTTAGCCTCGTTATAGGAGGAAAATCATATGATGAATAATTTTTATGCTTCCTTAGAGCTTATGTGGAAAGGCATGGTAGCAATTTTCGTAGTAATAATTGCTATTTATTTAGTGGTAAGTATTGCCCAAAATCTAGGAAGTGGACGTGGCAATGAGTAATATTAATAAATAAAAATAACAGCTGAGAATTATTTCTCAGCTGTTTCTTTTAAATAATCATATGCAAATTGTGCTGCCAAGGCTGAAGTCATATGCAATGCGCTTTCATCCACTAAGAACATATCACTATGATTATTGTGAATAGCACCAATTTCTTCATTATAACATCCAGTGAATCCAAAGAAACCAGGTATATTTTTCATACTCATAAGATGTGAGAAATCCTCTGCCCCCATAACCTTTGTCATTGGTTGAAGGACATCTTCCCCATAAAGCTTAACAGCGGCATTTTGTACAATACTATTTAAAGTCTCATCATTATTTGCAACAGGATCTGTCAAATAATTGTACTCAAGCTTAGCAGTTACACCTAAAGCTATTGCTGTATTTTCAACTATCTTTCTAAGTTCATCTTCGATTACATCCCTTACATTCTTATTGAATGCTCTAGTCGTACCTTCCATTTCAATATGGTTAGCAATAATGTTAAACCTTTGACCACCATTTATAGTGCCAATAGAAACAACAGCAGACTCAAGTGGGTCTAATCTTCTACTTACAAAGGACTGGATGTTCATAACAATGGAAGCTGCAGCAAATAATGCATCATTTCCTAAGTGTGGAGCTGAACCATGGGATGATATTCCCTCTACAATTATCTTAAAAGTATCACAAGAAGCCATTCTTTCACCAGGCTCAAGACTAAACTTACCAGCCTCTAAGCCAGACCATATATGGGTTCCATAAACAGCATCAACATCGTCTAAATATCCTTTTTCAACATAATACTTGGAACCATGACCGACTTCTTCACCTGATTGGAACAGAAGTTTTACAGTACCTTCTAGCTCGTCCTTTAAATCAACTAATATCTTAGCTGCTCCTAATTGTGTTGCCATATGAGTATCATGACCACAAGCATGCATGTTTCCATTAGTTGAAGCGTATGGAAGGCCAGTATGCTCTTCTACAGGTAGACCATCAATATCAGCACGAAGCATCACTGTTTTGCCAGGTTTTCCACCTTTTATAATGCCTACACATCCATAATAATCAGGAAAAGAAATAACTTCAATGCCCATATTCTCTAATTCTTCGACTATATGTTTTGTTGTATTTTCTTCCTGTAAACTAAGCTCAGGATTAGCATGGAACCAACGTCTTTGCTCGATAATATAGTCATCATACTTTTCAGCTAATTCTTTAATTCTCATAAAACCCCTCCTTTATTGATTATCTTATCACAATAAATATCATATCATATTTTTACAATAATCAAAACTGAATAAGCTTTAAAGTAGATTGACTAAAAAAGAAGCTATATATATATCAAAACTCTTCTTGTATAAGTTTCTTCAGTGTATTGACATCCTCTCCAAATTTCAAATCTTTTACAGCAGGTCCTTCTATTACCTTTCCATCAATATTAAATCTAGAGCCGTGGCAAGGGCAATCCCATGATTTTTCGGCATTATTCCAGTTGGTTTGACAACCCATATGGGTACATGTGGTGTTTATAATATGTAAATCCCCATTTTCATCCTTATAAGCTCCAGCACGTTTACCTTCAATCTTAATTAATTGAGCTTCATTACTTTTAATATTAAGCTCATCTTCTCCTTTAGAGAGTTTTCCTTCAATTAAATTACTAGCAACATTTGCATTTTCTATAATAAAGTTTTTAGATGAAGGCATGATTGTTTTTCTAGATGGATCATATACTTCTTGCCATTTGCTTTTCCCTTTTATAATCAGGTCTTTAATCAATAAAGATGAGACCATGCTATGGGTCATACCCCATTTTTTAAATCCAGTAGCAAGATATAGATTTTTATATTCAGGAGTAAATTGACCAATATAAGGGATTTCATCTACAGTCTTACAATCTTGTGCAGACCACCAATAAGGCACATCCTCAACAGTAAATAATTCATTAGCAGTGTATAAAAGTCTCCTATAATATTGACTAGTGTCTTCAGCTTGACCTGTTTTATGGTTTTCCCCAACAACTAATATTAGTTCACCATCTTGAGTATCTAGTCCTCTAAAGGATCTAGTAGCTTCTTCTGCAGAAATATACATACCGCCTGGGAACTTTTCTTTTGCTTTAATTGCTATGATATAGGACCTTTCAACATAAATTCTTGAATAGTAGATCCCTGGCTTGTTGAAAAATGGATAGTGGGAGGCAACTATAACCTTTTTTGCCTTTATTTTTTTATTGTCTATTGTTGTTAATATATAGCTGTCCATTACATGTTTATCAATTTTTACTACTCTTGAGTTTTCGTATATTTGAACGCCAAGCTTTTGCATTTTTTCAACTAAAGCCATAAGAAATTTTCCCGGGTGAAATTGAGCCTGATTTTCAAATTTCACAGCCGCCTTTATTTTAATAGGCAGTGGAATTTCATTCACAAAGCTGGCTTTAATACCAAAGGTCGATGCAGCCTTGGCTTCATCTTGGATCTGTGCAACAAAATCATCTTCCTGTGTATAAACATATGAATCCTGTGTAGAATATCCACAGTCAATATTGTTTGCTTCAACAATATTTTTAATCTCATTAATAGCCATCTCATTTGCTTCTGCATATTGCTTAGCTAACTTATCGCCCATAGAATTAATTAGTTTATTGTAGAACAAATCATGTTGAGAAGTTATTTTTGCAGTAGTATGGGATGTAGTCCCATTAAGGATCTTACTAGCTTCAAGAATAGCGATCTTTAACCCCTCCTTATGGAGCTGATACCCACACAATACCCCTGCCATTCCACCACCTACAATTGCAACATCAACATCTATGTCATTTT
>JAAYNS010000127.1 GCA_012520755.1 Tissierellia bacterium | reverse complement strand
TTTAACTGTTTCTGCTGATCTTATTAGTTGAGGGAGAAATATATCCCCTTTCTCATATTGTTCCCCTACAAAATCCAGGGCTGGAACTATATATTCATTGACTATGTCTAAAGGTTCCTTGATTTCTAATAGACTCTTAGTCCTAGCCTTAGCTTCATTTTCTAATCCTTTTATTATTATTTCAAATAAGTCCCTATCACTATTAAGACTATTAGCTACAATAGTTTCTTCCTTCTTTGTATTATCATATGACTTTAAATAATTCTCTGCTCCCTTATCCTCATTCCATAATACCCTTGAAGCCATTATGGTATCCATCATGTCCTTGTTTAAGGGATTCATAATTACTAAATCAAGGCCAGCGTATAATGATGCAGCTAAGAATGTTTTGTTTATTAGCTCCCTATTTGGTAATCCAAAGGATACATTAGACACTCCAAGAATTGTTTTAACATTTAATACTTCCTTTACCCTTGTAATGGCCTTTAGGGTTTCCTTTACCCCCTCCTGTTGAGCAGCAGCTGTTAGGGTAAGGCAATCTATATATATATCCTCTTTAGATATACCATATTCTAAGGCCTTCTTTACTATTTTCTCTGCAATAATAAACCTTTCCTCAGCTGTTTCTGGTATTCCCTTTTCATCTAATGTAAGTCCAACTACAGAAGCACCATATTTCTTGACAATAGGTAGTATACTTTCTAGGCTTTTATCTTCTCCATTTACAGAGTTGACTATTGCCTTTCCATTAATGACTCTAAGTCCACTCTCTATTACCTTAGGATCTGTAGAATCTATTTGAAGGGGAGTATCTAGTATTGATTGTATTTCCTTAACAACCCTTACCATCATACTTGCTTCATCTATTTCTGGTAATCCTACATTTACATCTAATATTTCAGCACCTGCATCAACTTGGTCTATGGCTTCCCTTAGGATGTATTCAATATCTCCTTTAACCAGTGCCTCTTTAAAGCTCTTCTTACCAGTAGGATTTATTCTTTCGCCTATTACCTTAATTCCATCAATAATTATAGGCTTGGTAGAAGAACATATACCAGCAAGTCTTCTTGCTTGAGTTTTTCCTGGCCTTATATCCTTTATATGTTTTACAATCTCTTTAATATATTCATCCGTTGTACCACAGCAACCACCTATAATTCTAACCCCTTTTTCTACAAACTTAACACAATATCTGGCATATTCTTCTGGACAAATATCATATATAGTCTCATTGCCTTCAATAGAAGGTAGTCCTGAGTTTGCCTGAACCATAACAGGTATCTTAGAAATATCTAAAATATCATTTATTATTGGCTCTAATTCCTTTGGTCCTAAGGAACAGTTAACTCCTAGAGCATCTACACTTAATCCTTGAAGTGTCATTACCATTGAAAGGGGATTACAGCCAGTAAATGTTCTCTTGTCTTCTTCAAAGCTCATAGTACAAAATACTGGTAAATTGGAATTCTCTTTAGCAGCTAATACCGCTGCCTTGGCTTCATATAAATCAGTCATAGTTTCAATTAGTATTAAGTCAACCCCATTTTCTACTCCTAGAATTACCTGTTCTTTAAAGATATCATAGGCCTCTTCAAAGCTTAAGGTCCCCATGGGTTCTAGCAATTCACCTATGGGTCCTATGTCTAATGCAATATATAGGTCCCTATCACCTATAGATTTTTTTGCATTTTCAACAGCCCCAGCTATTATTTCTTTTACTGAATAACCACTATCCTTTAGCTTATAGCTATTTGCTCCAAAGGTATTTGTAGTTATTATATCTGCCCCTGCAGCAATATATTTTTTATGGACACCTATTACTATTTCAGGAGATGTAATATTAAGTGATTCTGGCAGTTCACCTACCTTCAGCCCCATAGTTTGAAGCATAGTCCCCATTGCACCATCGAATATTAATTTATCTTTTTTTAATTTTCCTCTAAGGCCCACAGCCGCATCCCTCCTTAGCATATTTGCATGTATTGTTTTTATAGCAGTTAGTACAAGTATTTTCTTTCTTCACTTCATCCTTGGAAACAATCCCCACTATGGCTGTAACAGATTTTCTAGGAATTAGGATACTAGTTGATGTGGCCGTTAGACCAATTTGCCTCTTGCCATCAAGAATTGAAAGGAAATGTCTTTGAACACCTATTGGAAAATCCCCATAACCAGGACTATATCTAGATGTAATACCTTTTCCATCAATCTTTAAATCCCTTTCAATTTCATTGCATATTCTATCACATAGGTCTTCTATAAGAGCTGTTGCACAAGCATCCAATATCAATGCTTTGGTCATGCTTATTTTTTCATAGTATCTTATTCTTTTATCTACCTCATGACCAAGGCTAGCTCCTATTAATATACAGCTTTCTGATTTATTTAGATGCTTTTCTATATCTTGGCCTATTAAATAGAAATTAGTCCCTTCTAAGTATAAGCCATCCTTATTCCTAAGGATATTGAAAGTATTATAAAGATATCTTTCCTTAGCTATTGAGCTTATTTCTATCATTGATTCATCAATCAATTCATGGGTTATCCTGTCAAGTTCTTGATTTTTATAAGCTAAATATCTTAATACTTCTTTTTTTCTTTCAAAATTTGTCAATTGTTCCACGACCTTTAATTACCATAATTTTTTAATCCTGATTGTTTACAGAAGCTAATATGGAACTAATACTGTTTGTTATGGTCTTAGCAATATATGGATTGTTCATAGTATAAAGGTGTACTCCTTTAACCCCTGAAGAAATTAAATCAACTATTTGATCTAAGGCATATGCTATCCCAGCATCTCTTAAAGCCACTTTATCATACTCATACTTATTTATTATTTTAATGAATTTTTCTGGTATTGTGCAACCACTAAGGGATATTATTCTTTCAATCTGCTTCTTGTTAATAACAGGCATTATTCCTGCTTGTATTGGCGATTTTATTCCTTTCTTTTCTGCCTTATCTAACAGATCATAAAAATACTTATTATCAAAGAAAACCTGAGACATGAAATGTTCTGCACCTGCTTCTTCTTTAAGTTTTAATATTTCTAAATCTATTGATTTGTCCTTGCTTTCCATATGTCCCTCTGGATAGCATGCTGCAGAAATGCCAAAATTGCTGTTTTCCTTAGCATATCTAATTATCTCCTGTGAGTTTTTAAAAATCCCCAAAGGCTCACCGCCTTCAATAATATCACCACGAAGGGCAAGGATGTTCTCCACCCCTTTTTTCTTTAAATCCTTTATAACATGATCAATCTGTTCCTGGGTGGAGTTGATACATGTTAAGTGAGCTAAGGCTTCAATTGAATATTTGTTTTTTATTATGGAAGCAATTTCTGCAGTTCTATTGTTTGTAATACTTCCACCAGCTCCGTATGTGACACTTATGAAATCAGGTTTTAATTCACTTAATTCGTCAATGGTAGTATAGATTGAATCAATAGGATAAACTGCTTTTGGTGGAAATATTTCAAATGAATAAACAAATACCTTGTCTTTAAATAATTTACTAATATGCATATTATACCTCCTCATTATTATATGGGAAAAGGACCCAACAAATCGGCTTTGGTCATAAAAAAAAGCCTTCTTCACCTTGCATAAATGCAAAGGGACGAAAGCTTCGTGTTACCACCCTATTTTATATATACCTCACAGTATATACCTTATCGAGTACGCAGGATTAATTCCATAAATACTCTAGCACTATAACGTGTGCATACGAGGACATCTAAGTCTAACCTCAACATCCTAACTCCAAGACCATGTTCAGCTAGTTATCTTTAATCCAATCTCACCAACTTGGACTCTCTGTATAAATATTCACTTGCCTACTTTCCTTTTCATTGCTTTATTAATTTCGAAAACTAATTTCTATAAGTATAACAACCCCTCCTTTATTTGTCAATTATTTTATAAATCTGCTAGTATATTGTTATTCTCCTATCTTTTTTTATTTCATTACATGTCTTAGTATTAATTAGTAAAAATTTGATTTAGGCCTAAAAAATGTTATAATTAATTTGTTGATAAGACTTGTAACTTTATTAGGAGGTGCAGTATGGGTAAAAAGATTGGAGTACTTGATTCAGGTATCGGTGGACTTACTACGGTTAAGTCATTACAGGATTTGTTGCCAGGTGAAGATATTATATATTTTGGTGACAACAAAAATGTCCCTTATGGAAACAAAAGCAAGGATGAAATCCTAGCACTAACATTAAAAATGATTGACTTTTTTAAAGAAAATGATGTTAAAATTGTTGCCATTGCTTGTAATACTATATCTACATTAATTGATTCATATAAGGATAGGTATGATTTCCCTATTGTTGATATTATAAGCCCTACAGCAGATTATGTTGTTGAAAAAGCTTTAGAAAATGTAGCAATAATAGGAACTGAATTTACTGTTAATCAAGCTTCATACAACAAACTAATACTTAAGCAAAATCCAGATATAGAAATAATAAGTGAAGGAAGCAAAAATCTTGCTGCCCTTGTTGATAGCGGTAAATTTGATGATGAAGAAACCAAAGAAACTATATCTAACCATCTTAAAAACCTAAAATCTAAAGGTAATTACAAAAATCTAGTATTAGCTTGTACACACTATCCTATAGTGCAAGATATCTTTTTAAGTTTTGAACCGGAATTAAACATTATAAACCCTGCATATCAACAAGCCAAAACCATTAAAGATTATCTATCTGAAAAAGACTTACTTAATAAACAAGAAATGGGATCTTTAAACATTTACACATCTGGTGGCCCAGAAATTTATTCAAAGATTATTGACAGACTTGAGCTTATAAATGTAGGAGAAATAAAGACAGTTGATATCTAAAAAAAACTGCAAATTAATGATACTTTTCCACTAGTCTCATTAATTTGCAGATTTTTATTCCCATCTTAGGTCTTTGCCGTAGAATTTTAATGGTATAAACTTATCTAGGATTCTAGAAAATACCCTATCTGAATAGATTTCTGTAATTTCCTTTGGTGTTAAATTTGTAGAAATCAATGTTTTCTTTCCAGATATTATTCTTGTATTTACAATATTGAAAATTTCTGCATTTGTAAATGCATTGGAAAGCTCAGTACCTAAATCATCTATTATTAATAAATCAGCATTAAATAGCAGGTTATACTGATAATCATTTACTAGACTAACTTCCTTTCCAAATTTTCTTTTCTCCAGTATATCTAATATTGTAAAGGCTGTTTGATATATTACTATCTTATTCTTATCAAGTAAGGCTTTAGCAATACAATTGCACAAGAATGTTTTTCCTAATCCTGTAGTCCCATAGAATAATAGATTTTCTCCGTTGTCCTCTTCAAAATTGCTAATAAATCCTTCTGCTAATCCAACTATATCCGTCATGTTCTCTCTAGGAGTCAAGTCCTCCCCTGGAAACTTATTGGTGCTAAAGACTTCTATATTGAAGGTTTGGAAGTTTTCTTTGTTTAGTAGGTTGCCTATATTAGACATTCTATAAGCCTTATTAACTAGTTCCTGCTTAAGGCAATGACATTTGTCTCCACTATCTAAATATCCTGTATCCTTACACTTATCACAGTCGTATTTTAAATCCATATAATCAGCAGCTATATTGCTTTCTGTCAATAAAACCGCCTTTTGCATCTTTAAGGACTCAATTTTTTTCTTTGCATTTTTTACTGTATTATCATAATTCTTTGGATTTTCTAAAATACTTTTAGACATGGATAAGCTAGTTTTCATAATATCCTTATCAATTTCCTCTATTTCAGGAATTTTTTCATAAACATATTGAACCCTTTTCCTTCTTTCCTTTTCTTGTCTATCTCTTTTATTTTCATATTCTAGAAGGACTTCTCTCATTATATCATCGTTCATATTAAGCTTCCCCTTTTAACTTCTCATTATAGGACTCTCTTTTCTTCCTTGCAATGTCTTCTAGTTCTTCTGCTGAATATTTATCAGATCTTTGTTCAAAATTGTGAAATCTATTTTTATATCCGGTATTCTTATATTGACTAGCCTTAAGATTGACTGGTCTTTTTGTTAGCACTGGCTTGTCCAATAAGCCTATATCTTCGGCTGTCTTGACCCCTTTTTCATACCAAGATTTTAATGTGCCATTTACGTAATTTACACTTGGTTTGGGATTCTTATCCGTTTCGCAACCCATTAATACAATTTCCATTGAGAATTCATACTCATCAAACCATTTGTCTATTAATTTCTTTTCATCCTTCTTTATAGGCCTATTGTGCAGACCTAAGGCCTTCATAACCTTTTGGTATCTATAATACTTTTCATCAGTTTTCCTAAAATTCTCTATGATGGCATCTATATTTGTCAAACCTTCATCATACCAATTTCTAATTATTCCTTCAACATAGTTGATCTTTCTAATTCCTTTTTGTTCAACTGCATAGAAAAAAGCCTTTTCTATTACATCAGGATTCATATTATAATCATGTATCCACTCTAGTACCATCTTCTTCTCTGTAGGTGAAGTCTGTCTCCTCATTATATAATCTATTTGGTTAAACATATTGTTTATTAATGGTATTTGGTTAGCCTCAATTAAATCTTGGGTGCTGTACTTGTTTTCTTTTATTGGCTCTTCTTTTTGACTAAAGTTAGTATAATTATTCTTTATATAGAGCTGCTTTAGGTTAAGAAATTCCACCTTATAATTAACTTTATCAGAGCCATGTTTAATAATTATGCCCTTTTCCTCCCAAAAATCCCAAGCCCTAAGAACATCCTCTAAGGGAATATCTAGATGTTTTGATATTGAACTATTGGTTATTTCTAATCTCTCATCCCTTTCATAGGCATACTTGTATCCTAGTAAATATACCTTAACATATGTTCCATTGGCCATAGGCATATAGTCATTTATAAATATATTCTCAATGGGAGTATCCCCCAGGTCCATGTCAGGTGTTTCTAATTTGAAGCTCATATTTTCAAATCCTAATCCTTCCAAAAAAATCTTCCTTTTCTAATCTCATTTTGTAAATATAATTATATATCTTTTTACCCTTTATTACAAAAAAAGATTGATTTTCAACAAAATATGGACTAGTTAAATCCAAGTCTTGATCGAAAAAATAATCTAAAAAATATTCAACCTTTTTAAAACCCATATTCTCATAGAGTCTATAAGCTCTTCTATTAAATTCTGCTACTTCAAGAAACATTCTTTTCATACCCAACTCAGTAAAATAATAAAACAAAAACAATTCAAGTGTTTCTGTTCCGTATCCCTTGCTTACATAATTAGGGTCAAATACAAGGCCTAATGTGGATTCTTTTTTAATTCTCCTTATATTCTTAATGCCCATATAGCCAATAAGCTTTTTTTCTTCATTAAATATTGCATAGTACTTGTTCTTGAATCTTTTTGTTTTTTCCCTATACCATCTTTCAATACCTTGGTCACTTAATGTAGGAAAGTTGTAATCATCTAATAAGGGGCTATCATGAAAGCCCCAGTCCCTCATTAAGTAAACATCTTCTAATAATAATGGTCTTATAGTTATTCTAGGCCCTTTTATCTCCATTCTTGCCTCCTAGTAAAAACATCAACGTAATTTTCAATAAACAGAGTATGATAATAGAAATATGGGTATGAACTATGAATTTTGAATTTATAATCAAAGTTAGTTTATTACTCTGTTAAATAGTTTTCTTTATTAAAATACTTAGTATATTCGCCTTTCCATGTAAGCTCAACCGTACCAGTTGGCCCATTTCTGTGCTTAGCTATAATTACCTCGCCTATATTAATCTTTTCAGTGTCTTTATTATAGTATTCATCTCTATATAAGAACATTACAACGTCTGCATCCTGCTCAATTGCCCCTGATTCCCTTAAGTCAGAAAGGACCGGCCTATGGTCTGATCTTAGCTCAGGTGCACGAGAAAGCTGAGACAAGGCAAGGACTGGACATTCCATTTCCTTTGCTAGGGCTTTTAATCCCCTAGATATTGCTGAAATTTCTTGTTGCCTACTTTCAGAATGCCCATCCAAAGTCATCAATTGTAAATAGTCTACAACAACAAGGTCTAGGCCATTTTCAATTTTTAATTTTCTGCATTTTGCCTTCATTTCAGTAAGGGATATACCCGCTGTGTCATCTATATATATATCAATCTGAGATAATGGCCCCATTGAATTTACAATTTGAATCCATTCATCATCGACTAAATCGCCACTTATTATCTTCTGTAAGTCTACATGGGATGTTGAGCTAATAATTCTCTGTGCCAATTGTTCTTTTGACATTTCTAGGGAAAAAACAGCAACTTTTGCATCTGCTTTTAAGGCGCTATTAGTAGCTATATTTATTCCTAGGGCTGTTTTCCCCATAGAAGGCCTTGCTGCAAGTAATATCAAATCAGACTTCTGTAAACCAGATAGTTTATTGTCAAGATCTGTAAATCCAGTTGTAAGACCTGTTAGTTTTCCTCTATTGGCAGCTCTTTCTTCTATTTGTGAAAAACTACTTAGCAAAACCTCTTTAATTGGAGCAAATCCTTGTCTATGACGTCCTTGGGTTATATCAAATATATTTTTTTCGGCTTTTTCAATTATTGCATTTACTTCTTCTGTATCCTCATAAGCAATGGTCATAATACCATCACTTGATTTAATTAACTTTCTAAGTATAGACTTGTCCTCTACAATTTTGCAATAATATCCTACATTAGCAGTTGTTGCAACACTACTAGATAAGTTAGCAAGATATGTTATGCCTCCAATATTATCTAAAGTACCTCTTTTCTTTAATTCTTCTGATAGTGTTATTAAATCAACAGGTTCGTTTTTATTGAAAAGCACCTTAACAGCTTCAAAAATTTCCTTATTTGCCTCCTTGTAGAAATCTTCTGGCCTTATCATTTCTAAAGCAGTATTGATTGCATCTTTACTTACTATCATTGCTCCTAGTACAGATTGTTCAGCTTCTACACTATGAGGCGGTATGCGACCTATAAACTCTTCCATCTAGGACACTCCTATTCTACTTGGATATTTACCTTAAGTGTTGCAGAAATTTCTGGATATAATTTAATTTCAACTTCTGTTATACCTGTGGTCTTAATATTTTCCTTTAAGTCAATTTTTTTCTTATCTATATTAATTTTATATTGTTTTTTTAATTCTTGAGCTATATCAGCAGATGTTATAGACCCAAATAATCTACCACCTGTACCACCTTTTGCGTCTATTTTTATAGTTGTTTTTTCAATTTTATCCTTAAGCTCTAAGGCTTCTTTCTTCTCTTTTTCAATTCTTGCATCCTCTATTGCTTTTTTTTCCTCTAATTTTTTTAAATTAGAAGCATTTGCTTCTACTGCTAAGTTTTTTGGGAACAAGAAATTTCTAGCATATCCGTCCTTAGCGTTTACTAAGTCACCTTCTTTACCTAATCCTTTAACATCTTTTAACAATATTACTTTCATATTTATTCTCCTTCCTCTAAGTACTCCTTAATATTATCTATTAGAAGTTTTTCAGCCTCATCCATGGTTGTTTCAGTAAGTTGGGTTCCGGCACTTGTTAAATGCCCACCACCACCTAGCTTTTCCAATATTAGCTGTACACTTATATTACCTATGGATCTACCTGATATATGAATCTTCGAATTTGAATTAGTTAAAACAAAAGAAGCTTCTACATTATTTATATCTAATAGTTCATTTGCAGCCTGGGCAGCTATCAATAAGGAATCTTCCATTTCCTCTTCTAATCTTCCTATGGCTATGGTATCAAATACAAGCTTAGCCGTTCTTATGACCTCAGCTTTATTTACAAAGGTATTTAAATCATCTCTAAATAAATTTTTGACAACAGTTGTATCTGCTCCTGCCCTTCTTAAGGTTGATGCTGCCTCAAAGGTTCTAACTCCAGTTTGAAAAGTAAAGTTTTTTGTATCCACTGTTATTCCAGCCAAGAGTGCCTCAGCTTCATATTTTGTCAAATTCGTGTCTTCACTCATATAGGTTAAGACTTCTGTAACTAATTCACTAGTGGATGAAGCATAGGGCTCTAAATAGGTTAAGACTGGATCTTCAATAAACTCTGCTCCCCTCCTGTGATGGTCTATTACAACTATTTTATCTGTAAGCTCTAATAACTCTGGTGCTTCTGTAAAACTTGGCTTGTGATTGTCTACTAATATTAGAAGTGATTCATCATCCATAATCCTTTCAGCTTCTTCAGAGCTTATTACCCTGTCTAATAAGTCAGCTTGTTGTTCTTTAAGTCTATCTAGCAGGTTCTTTATTGAGGGGTTTTGTCCATTAAGTATTAGGTAAGCTTCTTTTTCTCTATTTTTAACAGCTCTCATTACTCCAATAGCTGAACCTATTGAATCCATGTCTGGATTCCTATGACCCATTACAAATACTTCTTTGGCTTGATCAATTAACTGCCTTAGGGCATATCCTATAACTCTTGCCTTAACCTTATTTCTTTTCTCCATGGCCTTTGATTTACCACCAAAGAATTCAAAAGTATTTCCTGTCTTTAATACAGCTTGGTCCCCTCCTCTTCCTAAGGCTACATCTACCGAAGCCTTGGCATTATCA
>JAAYNS010000015.1 GCA_012520755.1 Tissierellia bacterium | reverse complement strand
TTACTTATATCTGTCCTATTATTCTTAGAACTACATCAGCTATGATTGCTGAACCAATATAGGTTCCAAATATAACAAACAAGGCTAGCATAATAATTTTCCAACCTGTTTTCTTTAAGGAATCTAAATTTTTACCTGTATAGATACCCGCATATCCAAGTATAGGTGTGGCTAAGGCTAAGAAATTTACCTTGCCTACTAGGCCTGAAATTGTAGCAGCGCCTGGAAATCCAGGAACTGTCATTATTGTTGATAATGTTACTATATACGCCACACTAGGAATATTGCCTGGCAGAACTTTTGCTAAAGCAATACCTGCAATTGAAATGGCAACCAATATTAACATCCCTGGTATTGCTTCAATAATACTAATTTGATAACCTACGAAATTGCCAACTAAGGAAATAGCAGCAGTTATTAATAATACAATTAGTGAGTGTTTTAAGTTCATATTATTTCTCCTCCTTTATTTCCCTTGTTACAGGTGGTTCTGGTAGTTCCCCATATTTTAACTTATAGAATTTCTTATATAGCCTTTCTGATAGGGGCAAGGCTAGCCATATGGACATATAAATACCATCTAAGCCTGACAACATATTACTTGTAGCACCAAAGGCAGTGAGCATCTCTTCCATTTCAGGAAACATAGCTACTAAGGAGGCAACCCCTGCTGTCATCATACTAGCTGAGCCAACTCCAGATGCCATAGCCAAAGAATATGGATGTAATGGCGTGTATGCAGCAAGTAAACTTGCCATTAGGCCAACAAATATAGTCCCAAAGACTGTACCTACTATATATACACCAAGAACCCCTTCTCCTTCTGGGCTATCAAGACCAAACCTTTCACCAATTAAAGCTACGTTTCCTTCTCTAGCTATAGAATGAGCCCCACCAATAGCTTCTCTTTTTAAACCAATATAGACTGCTATTGGAACACCAAATAATACAGTTCCTAAATTTCCGAACTCTTGTAATATCAATGCAGGACTTGAAGCTAATATCTTTGGTAGTGTTGGTCCAATATTTGTTCCGTACTTTGCCATCAACAGCATAAGGGTTAAACCAATTAGTGAACTTGCATCATCCATTTCTTTTTGTTTAGCAATATTTAAGAATTTTGGAGTAAGGAAAACACCTAAAATCATTGCAAATAACATTGGTAGCAATACAATTGTACCTATTCCTATTGGAATACTAATAACACCAATAAACTCTGAAATAATAATCAAGCCTAAAACCAATAAATGTAGTTTTACATTTTTCATACAAACACCTCTTTTATTTATTTATTTAAAAAGTCCATTACTAACTGTACAAATAATGTAGATCCAACATATAAATAATTTTCGTCAATATCAAACTTTGAATTGTGATGTGGGTATGATACACCATCTATTTCTCCTGGGTTACTTAAAAAGAAAAAGGTTCCTGGTACTTTTTCAAGAAAATACGCCATATCCTCTCCACCCATAACAGGATCTTTCATTTCATATATGTCTTCATCTGGAACAATCTTCTTTGCTGATTCCACGAAAAATCTTGTAAACTCTTCGGAATTAATCAATGGTGGGTACTTGAAGTCATATTGAACTTCACAATCAGCTCTCATGGCTCCAGTAATTCCCTTGGTTATTTTTTCAATTCTTCTAGCTATAAATTGTCTTGTCTCGTTATTAAAGGTTCTAACAGTTCCTTCTAATTCTACATCATCAGGAATAATATTTTGATTAAATCCCCCCTGAATTCTAGTAACTGATAAGACTGCAGGATCAACAGCCTTTATCTCTCTGCTTACAACCCTTTGTAGTGCGGATATTACTTCAGCAGCTGTGGATATAGGATCAACAGATTCCTCTGGATAAGCTCCATGGGACCCCTTCCCTTTAATTTTAATAAAGATTCTATCCATTGAAGCCATCATAGGGCCATATGAAACTCCTATCTTCCCTTTTTCAACATCTTTTGAAATCTTTCCTTCATGTAAACCTATAATAGCATCTACCTTAGGATTTTCTAGACAGCCTTCCTCAATCATCGGAAGGGCACCACCTGGATATTCTTCCCCAGGTTGAAACAAGAGTTTTACATTACCTTTTAAACTTTCCCTGTTATCATTTAATACCTTAGCTGCTCCTAATAGCATAGCAGCATGACCATCATGACCACAGGCGTGCATATTTCCATTGGTTGAAGCAAAGACAAGTCCTGTTTCTTCCCTAATCGGCAAAGCATCCATGTCAGCTCTTATTGCAATTGTTTTTCCTTCTTGTCCCCCCTTTATCAATGCAACAATAGCATTACCCTCTACCAAGGTATGATATTCTATGCCCATCTCATCAAGTCTTTCGGAAATATATTTAACTGTCTTAGGCAGTTCCAAGTTTAATTCTGGAATCTGATGTAAGTCCCTTCGCCATTTTATAATATCTGACTCAATCTTTTTAACTTCATCCAACACATTAATCAAATCATCGCCTCCTAAGTATATTTTTATATATTATAGTATATGG
>JAAYNS010000014.1 GCA_012520755.1 Tissierellia bacterium | reverse complement strand
TTATATTTTGCACAACCTGCTGTAAGGATAACTGTATCCTTTGGAAGTGCTGCAGCAAAATCTGTATAGTAATTTCTGCTCTTCATTCTTCCGTCACAACCAGCCATTACAAAGAATTTCTTGATTGATCCTGATTTAACTGCATCTACAATCTTGTCTGCTAAAGCAAATACTTGTGCATGAGCGAATCCACCTACTATTTTACCTCTTTCAATCTCTGTTGGAGCAGGTAATCTCTTAGCATGCTCAATTAATTCTGAGAAGTCCTTAGCTTGTCCATCAACTCTATCTGGAATGTGTTTAAAGCCAGGGTAACCTGATGCACCTGTTGTATATACTCTATCAGCATATGATGCTGCTGGAGGTACTATACAGTTTGTAGTGAATAGAATTACACCGTTGAATGATTCAAATTCTTCTTTTTGTTTCCACCAAGCATTTCCGTAGTTACCTACAAAGTGATCATATTTCTTGAATGCTGGGTAGTAGTTAGCTGGAAGCATTTCACCGTGTGTATATATATCTACTCCACTAGCTTCAGTTTGCTCTAATAATTCTTCAAAGTCTTTTAAGTCATGACCTGATACTAGTATTGCAGGGTTATTTCTAACACCAATATTTACTTCAGTAATTTCAGGGTTTCCATAAGTTGATGTATTTGCTTTGTCAAGTAGAGCCATTACGTCTACACCATATTTACCTGTTTCTAATGTTAATGCTACTAAATCATCAGCTGTTAGGCTATCATCTAATGTTGCTGCCAAAGCTTTTCTAATAAATTTAGAGATTTCAGGATCTTCATGTCCTAAGTTGCTTGCATGTTCAGCATATGCAGCCATTCCCTTAAGTCCATAAGTAATTAATTCTCTTAAAGATCTTACATCCTCATTTTCAGTTGCAAGAATGCTAACTTCTGAACTATTTGATTTAAATGTAATTTCATCCTTTGAGTTAACAGCAAATGTTGCAGGATCTGCAAGGTTTCCTAACTCAACACCTTTTTCAATTAGGGTAGCTTTTAATTCATCTCTTAATTTCAAACCTTCTTTAATACTTGCAAAGAATCTATCTTTATCAAAGTTTGCATTTGTAATTGTCATGAATAAACCATCTATTATGAATCTGTCTAAACCAGGCATACTATATCCAATTTCGTCAGCCTTAACACCTAGTACAGATATCCCTTTTAATGTATAAATCATTAAGTCTTGTAAATTTGCTACTTCACTTGTCTTACCACAAACTCCAACTTTTGTACAAGCTTTACCGCCAGCTGTCTCTTGACATTGATAACAAAACATACTCATATAACATTTCCTCCTCATTTTACTCTTTTTATTGTATTTTAAAATTATATCCTTGTTTAATTATTACTTTATCAGTATATATTGGTTTATGACATTTGTCGGTAACCTATGTTACCAAATGTAAAATACTTGTTTTTTTATAAGAGAATTTTCGTAATAAATAATACTAATACAAATATACTTTTGCCTTATTTTATGTTATATTGAAATTAAAACTAGTAATAAACGACAAACTCAGGCAAAGGATGCAGAAATTTCTTTCTCTAATGTGGAAAATATGGGTAAAATAATTGAGGAAAACAGAGTATATTTAGATGAACTTAATTCAGCAACTAATAATATAAACAATCAAAAGGAAGAGAGCTTTGTAACAATAAATGAATTGGTTGAAAAGACAAATGAGAATATTGAGTCCTCAAAAATGATTTATGACATTATTGTCAGAAACCATGAAAGTGCAGAAAAAATTGAAGCTTCAAGTGAAATGATTAATAGTATTTCTGAACAAACCAATCTATTAGCACTAAATGCTGCTATAGAGGCTGCAAGGGCTGGTGAATCAGGGAAAGGATTCGCCGTAGTTGCAGAGGAAATTAGGAAACTTGCTGAACAAGCTAGTAATTTTACTAATGATATTAAGATAGTAATTGAAGAGCTAAAAACCAATTCTCAAAATGCCTTTGATAAGATGCAAGAAGTAACAAATATTGTTGATTCTCAAACTGAAAGTGTAAAGGAAACTGAAAACAGATTTGTTCTAATTGCTGAAGCTATAGACTTAATAAAATCAGTTATTGAAAAGCTTAATGCTTCTGATGAGTTATTAGATAAGAATAAAAATCTTTTACTAAGTCATATACAAAACACAACTGCCATAACTGAGGAAAGTGCTGCAGGTACCCAAGAAGCTTCTGCATCTATGGAAGAATTATCAGCCAATATTGAAGAGATTTCTAATTCTAGTGAGGAGTTAGCTAGTATCGCTGAAGACTTACGAATGATAATAGAAACTTTTAAGATTTAATTTAATTAGCCCCCAACTATGAAATCACAGATTCTCAAGTAGTTGGGGGCATTTATTAATAATTAATACCTGCAGCTTTAATCCTTTCAGGGTAATTTACTGAACATGGAGTAACTCCATAAACCATATTACAATGTGGACATTTTGTTTCTAAATGTGTCATTTCAAATTCCTCTCCACATTCAATACATTTTATCTTAACATTTGATGGCATTAACTGAGTGTTAAAACCCATCATTCTTATTTTGTCTACTACTTGTTTTCCATCTCCAAAACTGCCTGTACATCCGTCATGCATTTATAATTCCTCCTTATAGTTTGGTTAAGAGCTAATAACTAAGAACTAAGATTTATCTAGGTCTATCTTTTGGGTTTAGTTCTTCACTGTGAGTTCCTCTCCTGCTCTTAAGTCACTTCTCATACCTTGAATAAATGTATCCATTTCTTCTAACTTTTTTAGTATTTCTCTTTCTTCTTCACTTGTCTCTATTATTTTAGAAATACCACCATTTTTAATTACAATTCTTTTGTCTGCAATTAATGCTAGTGTTGGATCATGTGTTGCCATTAAAACTATTTTATCCTTGCTTACTAACAAATCTAAGGCTTTTTTTCTATCAATACCAGCATTTTCTATTTCATCAATTAAAACTATTGGGGATGAGCTAAGAATTGCAGTATCAGCAATCATCAGTGCTCTTGATTGTCCACCACTTAATGCGGTAACATGTGTATCTAAGTCAAATTTTTCACCAGCTAGCCTATTAGCTGCTTCAATTATTTTTTGTGTAGTATCTTCTACATCTTCTACTAACCTGCTTTGAGCATGTAGTTCAACAAATTCTCTAACAGTCAAATCCATTACAAAATTCATATTTTGGGATAATTGAGCTACTAGTTTATTATTAGAAGAAAATCTCCACTTCATATCTGGAACTTCTCCATTAATAAGGATTGATCTACCAGTAGGCGTATCATTTTGTGCAGTCCACTCTATATCTGCAAGAAGCCTACTCTTTCCTGATCCTGTAGGACCTACTATGGATATGATTTCTGATTTATTTATAGTAAATTCTTTAAATCCTTCAGGATTCATGGATTTATCATGGCCAGCTATTATTGTTAGTGAACTAACAGCTTCTTCATCATCTATACCTAGAAACTCTTTCATTTGATTTATATAAATCTCTAAGTCTTCTTTAAGTCTTTCCTTATCAATGGCCCAATTCTCTATATCTTCTTCAGAGAAATGATTTAGATACTCCTCAAATCTCAGGTCTTCATAACCTGTAACATCTAATTTATTTTCATCCAAATATGTGGTTACAAAGGGATATTTTTCAATTAATTTTCCTATTGATAAATTACTCATAATCATCACCTAAATCCATCTTTCTTACATTTCCCATCTGATAAGATTCACCTATTCTTGTTTCACCTAAACAATAGGAACATAATGCAGCAGGCATAGGAAATCTTAATTCCATACCCTGAACGGATTCTATCTCCTTTTCTTTATCAATCAATAGTGTGCTAAGCTCATATGCTCCTTGCCCAGTTAGCCCATTAACATGCATTGTTATAGCTCTAGGATTTACAGAACTTGCCTTTGAAGCAAAGACTTCTCTTTCAGCTTGTGATACTATATCTCCTTTTGTTATAACTACTATGTCAGCAGATTTTAACATGGGTCCTATTTTCTTAGGTGTATTTATACCAGATAGATTATCTATAACACATACTCCCTTTATCTCCTTAATATATGGAGAACACCTATTACAAAGGCCAGCTGATTCAGTAATTAATAAATCTAAATCAAGTTTCAATCCCCATTGAACTACTTCTTCAATATTTGATGCAAAATAGTGGTCGGGACACAGGGCTCCTGATAAGCCTTTTTTCACTGGAACTCCTGCTTTTTCATACAATATATCGTCATCTGTATATAAGCAATCAAATTTTACTACTCCCACCCTTACTTCTCTTTGCTTTAGTGCGTCAATTATCTTTAATATTATTGAGGTCTTCCCTGATGAAGGGGGACCGGAAAATACAACTAAATTCATTCCTTTTCACTCCCTATATAGCTTCATGAAATAATTTCTCACATTCTTTTATCTTGCTTCCAATATCATTCCTATTAATATAATCCCAGCCTAGCCACATGAATTTTTGACCTTCTACAAGTCCATTATCCACCTCTGGATTTGTTGAAGGCATATGTCCATTTAAGGCAAGTACTTGTCCTACTTCCTTAGAGAAGAAGAAATCAACAAATCTCTTAGTCTTATCCTTGCTTGATTTCTTTGCAAGTAAAAATATAGGACTTATTATTGCACCATCCTCTGGCCAAACTGCAGTAAGGGGTGTATTGCCTAATGCCATTTTTGTAAAGAAATAGGGCATAATGGTTACTGTAGGTATTCCGCCACTGGTATTTCTAGTAGGAGATTTTACCATTTCTGCAGGATGCATACTTCTCATTAAAGACCTGCCTAATTTTGTCACAGCCTCATCTCCATACTTTTGTTGCAAATGTAACATTATTGCATTAAACAAATCCAAATCTCTCATAGGTATAGATACAGAAGATTCAAATTCAGGTTTTAATATATCTTCCCAAGATTTTGGCATTTCTCTACCATTTAATTGGTCCACATTTACCATAAATACTGCTGGTACAACACCTATAATCGAATACTGTTTTTCTGGGTCTTTTAAATCTATATAATCATTATCAAAGTCTTTGTTTAGCTTTTCTAGGCCTGTAATATCTTCAAATATTCCTTGATTTTTGTACTTGCCCATTAATTTTTCATCAAAAAACAGCTCAAATCCAGCAGACATGAAAAGATCAGATAAATCATCTGGCTTTCCAGTGTTTACCCTATCTATAATCCAATCTACTCCAAGATTAGCCGATTTTAATTCATAATCTATAGTAAATCCAAAGCTGTCCTTGTTGTCTTCCACCCACTTATTAAAAGACTCTAGTAAAGGTATTCTAATGGGGCAAGGAAGAACTCCATCTATTCTAATATCACTGTTTTCATCTTTGTTTTTTTGTGCTGCTAGTGCGTCATCTACTGAATTTCTAGCAAGTTCGATTGCTTCTACTAATTTCTCTTCAAAAAGCTCTACATTCACCTTTTTTGTCTTGCAAGCCATTGCAACAGATATAGTCCTGCCCATTAATTTCCTCATTTTGTCATTAGCAAGTTGTTCAAAACCGTTGCCTATAAAGACATCCAATGTTTCAGGATACTTTTCAGTAACATCATATACTGTGTCTTTTATATCAAAATATTTATTCATATCTTTCCTCCTCTTTATAATTCCGACTTATTTACTCTACAATAATACTATACAATAATATAATAGTCGGTAACCCAGGTTACCGACTGAAAACTTATCTTCTTCTATACTATTTTATCCTTCTTAAAAGGCCTTTATAAACAAGGATAATGAAGATGTATACACCAATAACTATCCCTAAGGTAATCATTCTTTCAGTCATTACCCCATCTGCAAATAATACAGGCCCTATTCCAAAGAATGTTACCAGCCCAAGTAAAGCAATAAATACAATATGAATTACTGTTCTCATGATCTTCTCCTCTATACAAAATTTAAAAATTTCCTAAAAAAACACTCTATGGATATATGATACCCATAGAGTGACTCTTAATTACTAACTATTCTTGATTTTGTTCATTCTTTTCTTCTATTTCTTGGTCAGTTTCAGCTTTGCTTTCTTCAAGATTTTCAGTAGATTCAATTTCACTATTTTCGCCTTCTATAGCTTCTCCAGTTGCCATATCATCTTCAATTTGTTTATCATTTTCAGCTTCCTTATCTTCTTCACTTTCTTCTCTGTGCTCTTTATTTAGTATTTCCATAAATTCTGCACCTGTTATTGTTTCTTTTTCAAGAAGATAGTTTGATAATTCTATTAGTTTGTCTATATTATCTTTTAATATTTTTTTTGCACTTTGGTAACATTCATCAATAATAGACTGGACTTCTTTATCAATTAAAGTTGATGTATCAGGAGAACATGTTAAGGAGGAGTCTCCTCCTAAATAAATATTAGTAGTAGTTTCAAGTGCAACCATGCCAAACTTATCACTCATACCAAACTTTGTAATCATTGCCCTTGCAAGCTTTGTCATCTTTTCAATATCATTGGATGCCCCTGTTGTAATTGAGCCAAACATAACATCTTCTGCAGCCCTACCACCAGCTAATGTAGTAATCTTATTATATATCTCTTCCTTAGACATTAGTACACTTTCTTCTTCCTCAACCTGCATTGTATAGCCTAGAGCACCTGAAGTTCTTGGGATTATTGTAATCTTTGTTACTGGAGCTGAATCAGTCTGTTTTGCTGCAACTAGAGCATGACCTATCTCATGGTATGCAATAATACGTTTCTCTTTTTTCTGTATAACTGCACCCTTTCTTTGATAACCTGCTATAATAACCTCTACTGATTCAACTAAATCAGTTTGATTAACAAGGTTTCTGCCCATCCTTACTGCTCTTAAGGCAGCTTCATTAATAATATTTGCAAGCTCTGCACCTGATGCTCCTGCAGTCATTCTAGCAACTTCATTAAAATCTATATCATTTCCCATCTTTACCTTCTTTGCATGGACCTCTAGTATTGCTTCTCTACCCTTTAAATCTGGTAGATTTACAGGTATTCTTCTATCAAATCTACCTGGCCTTAATAGGGCCTTATCAAGGGACTCTGGTCTGTTTGTCGCTGCTAGTATTACAACGCCCTTTCTACTATCAAATCCATCCATTTCTGATAATAACTGATTTAGAGTTTGTTCTCTTTCATCATTTCCACTAAAACCTGCCCCATCCCTTTTCTTCCCTATGGTGTCAATTTCATCTATAAATACAATACATGGTGCTTTCTCTTGAGCTTGTTTAAATAAATCTCTTACCTTAGCTGCCCCAAGCCCAACAAACATCTCAACAAAATCTGAACCTGATATTGAGAAAAAAGGAACTTGAGCTTCTCCTGCTACAGCCTTGGCTAAAAGTGTCTTACCTGTCCCTGGAGGTCCAACCAGCAAGGCCCCCTTTGGCATAGTAGCACCAATTTCAGCATACTTTTTTGGATTGTGTAAGAAGTCTACTATTTCAACTAAGGCTTCTTTTGCTTCATCTTGACCAGCTACATCTTTAAAAGTCTTTTCATCATCGTCTGCTGGAACATAAACTTTTGCATTGCTTTTACCAAACTGTAAGGCATTGCCACCAGCACCTTTAGCCATCCTTCTCATTAAGATAGGCCCAATAGCAAATATTAGAACCAATGGAAGTATCAATGTTAGAAAATAACTCAGTAAGGGCGACATCTCTTGAGGTACTATCTTTGTAAAATCCTTAATACCACTTTCATATAATCTATAAACAAGATCTGGATCTTCCCATCTACCTGTTGAATAATACTCTGTCTGACCATCTATTTCTACACTAAAAATTATCTCATTATTTGATAACTCAACTTCTTTAATAACACCTTCATCAATATAATCCAAAAAAGCCCCATAGGATACTTCTGTTACTTGAGTTTCAAGCAAATTTGGAAATACAAATCTATTTAAGAGCATCAATATTGCTAATGCCACTAAATAGTATGCAAGTAATGGTTTTTTAGGCGTTTTTCCTTTCTTTGGACTCATATATTTTTTCACCCTTTCCTAGTTAACTAGTATCTATCTTATATCATTTTCTAATTGTTACTCCATTTTATACTACTAATGTGAATGCACAGTGAATGTTTTTCTTTTTTATTATACTTGATTACTTAAAAACACGGATATCCTTGTACCTCTTCCTACTTGGCTATCTAGTTTAATTTCTCCTTCATGAAGATCTACTATCCTCTTAACTATTGAAAGGCCAAGACCCGTACCTTCTATGTTTCTAGATTTGTCAGCTTTATAAAATTTTTCAAAAATCTTTTCCTGATCTTCCTTACTTATTCCTATACCCTCATCTTCAATAATAAACTCGCATCTTTTTTCATGATTTATTAATTTTATGCTTATACGACCATTTAATGGGGAAAACTTAATAGCATTATCCAAGAGATTTATCCATATTTGATTTATTAAGTCCTTATTAGCTTTTATTATTACATCATCTAAGTCTACATCCAATTCTATTGCTTTTTCATTCCACTTATTCTCAAGTAATAAAATAGACCTTCTAATTTGTTCATCAAGTTTAAACTCTTCAGTATTAATAATATTCTCATTGTCCAGCTTGTTTATGGTCAAAATATTTGTAGCCATATTTGATAATCTTTCAGTTTCATGTAGTATTATATCCGTATACTCATCCTTGGCTTCATCATTACTATCTGCTAACAGTTTTGTGTATCCTTCTATTGATGTGATTGGAGATTTGAACTCATGAGATATATCGGAAATAAAATCATTCCTCAAAATCTCAATGGAGGCCAGATCCTTAGTCATCTTATTAAAACCGTCAATTAGTTCCCCTAGCTCATCATCTCTTTCTGTTTTTATTACAAGACTAAAATCTCCTGTAGCTACTTTTTTAGTGGCATCTGTTAAGTCTTTTATTGGCTTAACTATCATTTTTGCTACGAACAAGAACATAATTATACCTAATAAAACAGCAATAGTAGAATTAAGACTTACTATTGCCCTAGCCATATTAAACATAGAATTACCTTCAATATTTGACACAATGTAGATATCTTTTGTTTTTGTCATTGCTATTGGATATTTATAAAACTGTTCTTCATTTAATAATATACTATTTCCAGAATCTAAAATTGTTATTTGTGATTGATTTAAATTATATTCATCTATATTGTCTAAAAACAGAATAGGAATACTCTTGTCTGAATATATACGATTCATATCACTAATTGAAATATCATATTTATTATAAATTTCCTTTGCTTCTTCTATAGAAAAATTTAGGACTTTCTTCATATCTGCTATTGTTGTAGATTCAAATCTTAAAGATACATATAAAGCTGTAAGAAGATTGCTTATTAACAATACTAATATGAAAATAGTAATTAATTCTTTATATATGGTTTTTTTCATCATTAGTATACCCCTTTATAACCTAAACCTCTCACAGTTACTATCTCAAACTGATCATAATCTTTAAACTTTTCCCTTAACCTCTTAATATGAACATCAACTGTCCTTTCATCCACTTCTGTATCATAACCCCATATATCATCTAATAATTCTTGCCTAGTAAATATCTTTTTTGGAAAAGACATAAGTTTAAATAATAAATAAAACTCTTTTTTTGGTAAAGATATTTCCTTATCAGGAGTAATCACTTCCAAACTATCATAATCCAGAACAAGGTCTTTTATATATATTTTTTTGTCTTCATATATTCTGCTTCTTCTAAGAAGAGCCTTTACCCTTAGGACCAACTCTTCCATATCTATAGGCTTAGTAAGATAGTCATCTGTACCTAAGTCAAATCCTCTTTTTTTATCTGGATATGTATCTTTTGCAGTAACCATCAAAATTGGTAGCATATATCCAGCCTCTCTTAAGGCTTTGGTGAGTTCATAGCCATCCATTACTGGCATCATTATATCTAAAACCATCAAGTCAATTTTTGTTTTGTCAATTATATCCAGAGCCTCCTGGCCATTTTCCGCTTTGAATGTAATAAAGCCTTCTCTTTTTAGGTAAATTTCAATTAGCTTTCTAATATTCTCATTATCATCTACTATTAGTATAGTATTCATATAAACTACCTCCATTTTAGATCCTATAAATATAGAATAAATAACAAATATTAAATAATTATGAACAAATTCCATAATTTTATTAAATGATATCATTTTCCTTGTATTGACACTTAGCCTTATCCATTATATAATAACGATTATATTACAGATTGTCTAATAGTATTGAAGGAGACATAAATACTAGTACATATTGAAGAGAGCTGGTGGATGGTGCAAACCAGTGTTGTATAGTATTTGTTACTCACTCCTGAACTGCACTGCTGAAATAATAGTAGGCTTTGCCGGATTGCCCCGTTAGTAGGCAAAGATTAATGTAATCTAATGAGTCAATTTGCGTAAGCAAATTGAGAATTAGAGTGGTACCACGGAAATAATCCGTCTCTAAAACTAATGTTTTGAGACGGTTTTTTTTATTAATTTTATATTTTACTAATACAATTTATTAAAGCTTCCTGTGATACCATAAAAATAGAAAATCCTCACAAATAAATTAAGGTATAATTGTAATTGAGAGAAAACAATTTCTTAATTTAAAGGAGGATTCACTATGAATTATAAACAAAATGAT
>JAAYNS010000126.1 GCA_012520755.1 Tissierellia bacterium | reverse complement strand
TTCGATTCCGGCTTCGGGCACCATTATATTTAAGCCAATATAAAATGCATTTTTTAGTGCAAGATTTTTTAAATTTATGTCAAAGCAAGATGTAGATTAATGTACTAAGGATTTTGGACATATAGGGGTGTAGTTCAGTGGCAGAACGACGGTCTCCAAAACCGTATGTCGTGGGTTCAAATCCTGCCACCCCTGCCATAATGCTAGATTTATAAGGTATTAATATATAGCAATAATGATAAACAATAGAACAGTAAATGTCAATTAGCAATGGGCGCATAGCTCAGTTGGGAAAAGCAGGGGACCAAAACAGTGAATTTCTGTTTTGCGTACGTCGCTTTGTGCATAACATATATGCAGTAGAAAAAGGTAAAGAAGATAATAGCCATTTAATTTGGGCGCATAGCTCAGTTGGGAGAGCACCTGCCTTACAAGCAGGGGGTCACAGGTTCGAGCCCTGTTGTGCCCACCATTTACTGATGTACAATTTAAATATGGACCTGTAGCTCAGCAGGTTAGAGCGCACGCCTGATAAGCGTGAGGTCGGTGGTTCGAGTCCACCCAGGTCCACCATATTAAACAATTCATATGCCATATAGGATCGAACTGTGAGTTGATAATATGGGCCTTTAGCTCAGTTGGTTAGAGCGCCCGGCTCATAACCGGTAGGTCCGGGGTTCGAGTCCCTGAAGGCCCACCATAAATAATCAGAAAGCTTTATTAAATTTAAACTATTTAATGAAGCTTTTTTTATTTTGTATTTTTTCATAATTTTTGCTAATGCTATATAGGTGAGGTGAAAAAATGAAAAAAGTTGGGATGCCGAGAGGATTATACTATTATGATTATTACTTACTATGGGAAGCTTATTTTAACAGTCTTAATCTGGAAGTAGTTTCATCTATCAAAACAAATAAGGATATTTTAGATTTAGGTATTGCTAGCTGTGTAGATGAAGCATGTTTACCTGTAAAAATATATCATGGGCATGTAGCTTATCTTAAAGACAAAGTGGATTGTATTTTTATACCAAAATATATTAGGCTTCATAAAAAAGAGTATAATTGCCCAAAGCACTTGGGCATAGTAGATATGTTAAATTCAAGTATAGAAAACTTGCCGCCTTTAATAACCCCTAAGATAGAATTAAATAACAAAGCCGATTTCAAGAATATTATGTATTCTGTTGGAAGAGAATTTAAGAAGAGCAATAAAGAAATTAAGAATGCATATAAATATGCTCGAAAGACATTTAGCAAACAGGATGACTGGATTCAAAAAATGGTAATTCCTGATTATAATAAGAAAGAACTAAAGAAGGGTAGAATAAAACTATTAATTCTTGGTCATTCTTATAATGTTTATGATGACTTTTTAAATATGGGGCTTATAAAAAAACTATATAATAAAGGTGTTGATATAGCCACTGTTAATGATATTAATGAGAATGAATACAGATTATACTCTTATAATAAAAACAAAAGAATATTTTGGACTCAAGGTCGTAAGATAATTGGAACAGCATATTCACTAATTGAGGGACATAAAGTTGATGGAATTATATATATAAGTGCCTTTGGCTGTGGATTAGATTCAGTTTTAATATATCCAATTGAGAAAAAGTCACATGATTATAATATACCTTTTATGACAATTACTTTTGATGAACATACTGGTGAAGCAGGAATAGATACAAGAATTGAAGCTTTCTTAGATATGATGAAATGGAGGTCTGAAAGTGAAAATTACCTTCCCTCATTTAGGTAACGCCTATATAGCTGGTAAGGCATTTTTAGATGAGTTAGGCCATGAAGTAATTTTACCAGCAGTTAATAGCAGGAAAACATTAGAAATAGGAAGTAAAAATTCTCCTGATGAGATTTGTTTACCATTCAAATTATTTACAGGCAACTACATTGAAGGTATAGAAAAAGGAGCAGATACAATATTTACAGTTGGGAGCTGCGGTCCATGTAGATTTGGCTTATATCCGCTGATACATAAACAAATACTTGATGACTTAGGATATAGTGTAAATTTTATAGTTTTAGATGCTATTAGAGAAGATTTTCTGGATTTTAAAAACAGTTTAAGCCAACTTCTTGGCACAACTTCACTTATACAGGTAACAAAATCAGCTAAACTGGCATTTAAACTAATCAACATGACAGATAACTTATCTCAATTATCAAACTACATAAGAGCATATGCTGTCAACAAAAAGCAAGTAAACAAGATTATGGATGACTTTTATGAAAACGCAGTGCAAAGCTTCGGGGCAAATGAATTGATAAATATAATAAATAAAACAACTGATAATTTAAGGGATGTAAAACTTGATAAAAGTATATCTCCTTTAAAGATTGGAATTATTGGGGAGATTTACACAATCATAGAACCTTATGTCAATTTAGAAATAGAAAGAAAATTAGGAGAGCTTAATGTAATAGTAGACAAATCTTTAACACCTACTAAGTGGTTAGATCATCATGTCTTATCTTATCCTTTTGGGTCTAAATACGAGACAACAAAATTCAAACTTGCAAAGCCATATATGGTTGATATGGTAGGAGGTCATGGTAGAGAAACTGTTGGTAGTGCTATTTATTACAAAAATATGGGATATGACGGAGTTATTCAAATACTCCCTCTTAATTGCATGCCAGAGATAGTAGCAAAGAGTGTGTTAAAAAGGGTAGCTCAGGACCTTAATTTTCCAATTATGACTTTAGTGGTAGATGAAATGACAGGAGAAGCTGGTTTCATGACAAGGCTAGAGGCATTCGTGGATTTGATTTCTAAAAGAAATGAAGGGAGAAATACAGAGATTGGATAAGTATTATCTAGGAATAGATGTTGGATCTGTAAGTACAAATATTGTTTTAATTGATGAATATAATGATTTGGTTTATAAAAAGTATATAAGAACTCAAGGAAAGCCTATAGAAATGATAAAATATGGGATTAAAGAAGTAGCTGAAATATATGGTAATGAGAGAATCCAAGGGGCAGCTACTACAGGAAGTGGAAGATATCTAGCTTCTATTATTATAGGAGCTGATGAAGTAAAAAATGAAATAACTTCCCATGCAGTAGCTTCATTAACTTACAGATCAGATATAAACACAATTTTAGAAATTGGTGGGCAAGATTCAAAGATTATAATTATTAGGGATGGTATTGTGGTGGATTTTGCCATGAACACAGTTTGTGCAGCGGGAACAGGTTCATTTTTAGATAGGCAGGCTATTAGGCTAGGTGTTGATATAAGCGAATTTGGGGATTTAGCTTTAAAATCTAATAACCCTGTGAGGATTGCAGGAAGATGTGCTGTATTTGCTGAATCTGACATGATTCATAAGCAACAATTTGGTCACAATCCAGAAGATATAATAAAAGGATTATGTCAAGCTTTAGTACGAAACTACTTAAGTAATATTGGAAATGGGAAAGATATAAAAGCCCCAATTATGTTTCAAGGTGGTGTTGCAGCTAATAAGGGAATTATCAAAGCTTTTGAATCAGAGTTAGGTGAAAGAATTATTATACCACCTAATTATGACGTTATGGGTGCAATTGGTGCAGCTATTATTGGGAAAGAAAAGGCAAAAAATCAAGGTTATACAAACTTTAATGGTCTAGATTTATATAAAAAAGACTATAGTGTAAATGGATTTGAATGTGAAGGTTGCTCAAATTCATGTGAAGTTTTGGAAATTAAGGAAGGTAAAAAAACACTTGCCAGATATGGAGACAAGTGTGGGAAATGGTCATACAAGATATTGTCTTAAAATTTCTTTGCTTATGACTTTAATCAAATTTTTTATATTCTCAATACAATAATCATTTTCGACTTTTAATAATAAAAATCTACTTGGTAAATTATGCTTAGTATTATCAATAATATCCATTGCTAGTACTAAGTTCTTTTTATCAATATAGTATCCTTTTTCAGTAGGAGATATTAATCCTAATGAACAATCAATGGAAAGTTTGAACCTTTTATTTATATCCAATGAAAAGAAAAAGTTCATATCGTAATGTATTATTTCATTATCTAAGGGATTAGGGAAAATACCACAAGCAATTAATTTGTCATCAAGTATCTTGATTGATTCGATAAAAATATTAAGATTTTCTCCATTATGGGGAATATAGAATGATTTTTTATCCTTAATAATATCAAGAATTTTAAGAATATCAATCATATAATATAAATCATCATAATTATGTTGAATGATTTTTTCTAAAGATTCCTTATTAAGCGAGTTAATATAATCAAAATAAAAACCAATACAATCTTTGCCACTATATAAGTCTTTTCTATACAAGCCTAAATATTCCTCTAAAGATTCTAATTTAAGGCTGTTAAGCCCTAAGAAAGCATTGTTGTTTTTAATAATTTTATATAAATCAAAAGATCTAGCTTTATCTAATACATATGGTATATCTAATATCTCTAATCTGCTATTAATAAAGGGTAGATCAAATGCGTCGCCATTAAAAGTAATTATTTTATCAAAATCTGATAGTAATTCTATAAACTTTAACAAAATTTCTTTTTCTTCATTTATGCTCTCGGCAAATAACTGTCTTATAGACCAATTATTGATAGATTGATTATAATACTGAATACCTATTAGATATATAATGTTTTTATTTCTACTAAAGCCAGTGGTTTCAATATCCAAAAAACATATATTCTCTTGTTTGAAATACTTATGATAATCAAGGTCTTTTTCAAAAGTGTATAATAAATCCTTCATATAAATCACCTAATTATATAATATATCATTATTTTTCTTTAAACAATGGAAAAGCTTTTATTAATTATGAAAATGTTATATTCTATATATATACTTTAAAACAAGCAAATGGGGGTATGTAAATGGATATTAAGCTAATATGTACTAGTTGCGGTGAAGTCTACAAGGAGGAGACAAACACATTTAGATGTACAAAATGTGATGAACCTCTTGAATTAGAATTAGTGTCAAATGCGAAAATTAAAGCAGGTAATATGCTAGAGCAAAGTGTATTAGAAAGATATTCAGAATTTTATCCTTTTTTAAACAACAAGGTGGACATATCTTTAGGTGAGGGATTTACGCCACTATTAGAATCTAGGTTTCTTTCAAAAGAATTAGGCATTAAAGGTGTATATTTTAAGAATGAAAGCCAAAATCCAACATGGTCTTTTAAGGACAGAGGTACTATAACGGGAGTTATAAGGGCTATGAATTTAGGATTTAAGGGAATTGGCACTGTATCCACCGGGAATATGGCAGCTTCTGTAGCTGCTTATGGATCAAAGGCTAAAATAGATACCATAATATTAGTAAAAGAGGAGATTGCTGATGAAAAATTAAAACCTATAGCAATATATGGATCTAAATTAGTAAAAGTTATTGGGGATTACGGAAAACTTTACTTGGAAAGTATTAGGCTAGGATATGATAATGGCTTTTATTTTATTAATTCCGACTCCCCTTTTAGAGTAGAGGGTTATAAAACAATTGCATATGAAATATTTGAACAATTAGATTACAAGACCCCTGACTATGTACTAGTACCTACAAGTGCTGGAGGAGATATAAGAGGAATAGAAAAAGGATTTAGAGAATTAAAAGCATGTGGGTTAACAGATAAGGTCCCAAGGTTTATTGCAACCCAAGCAACAGGATGTGCTCCTATAGCAACTGCTTTTAAAAATGGGAAAGAAGAAATTGAAAGATTTAATAATCCGCGTACTATAGCACATGCGATAGAAAACCCATATCCTCCAAGTGGTAACCAAGTACTTAGAATGCTTAAGAACAATGGAGGCATGGCTGTTGATGTAGATGATGATGAGATTTTGAATGCACAGAAACTCATGGCGGAAGAGGGTATTTTTGGCCAACCTGCATCTGCTACTTCCTTAGCTGCCCTTATTAAATTAAAGGAAGAGAATTATTTTTCTGATGAGGATATAGTTGTAAATATAGTAACTGCTTCAGGATTGAAATTTACTTCTGCATTAGACCAGCATGCTTTAAATACAATAACTATTGATATTGCTAGCTTAGCAGATATTATAAAAAAATAAATAGGTGCTTTTGCACCTATTATTCTTCTTCTTGTTCATCTTCAAATTTCTCTGCACCAAGTTTGAATTTTGGTCTTCGGCAATCTGAGTCTTCCTCACTATCCTCATCAATTTGTCTTGGGAAAAGAGTAGGGAATGAGGAGCAAATTGGTGATATTTCAGGAGAAAGTTCAGGGAATCCAGTTGATAGAACACAAAGCTGAACTGGTACAATAATTTTCTTTTCGCATGTAATACATAGAGCTATTATTAAGTCTATTCTAATTTGACCTGTTTCTGGGCAGATATCAATATCTCTTGATATACTATTAGTTCCAAGTCTTGTTTCACAATTAACATTGCAAAACTCAGCAAACCTTGGGAAAAAAGCCGAATCATGAATTGATGGTATACATAATTCAAAGAAATTAGTTAACACAATCGGCGCTTGAACAGTTGCAATAGGAACATTAGCAGTTACTGTAAAAGTAATTCTTCTATCTCGTGAGTTCAATAGCAGCAATTTTAATTCAACAATTACATTTCCGCTTAATTTGACTCTTTGGGTTCCAAAAACTGGAGTACCCCTACCATTTTCATCACATTCACTAGTATCAGCATAGATTAACTTTTGAGACTTGAAACCATCAGGACCTACTACTTCCACAAAATCTCCATTTTCTTTTCTTACGAATTCTCCACCTGAAAGTATAGTTTCAGGTTTAATACTAAAATTACGTGGGTCATCTATATTAGATGGATTAAAAAATCTTCTGCATTTAATATCTAGAATTCGTAATACTCTTGCTCCTTCAGGAAGATTTGGTGTAAATCTAACATTGTTTACTGTGCTAAGAGCCTGTAAGTTTACCAAAGTTGCATCATAAACTTTTTGTATATATATTGGTTCGGTTACAACATTCCTTAAAGTACCATCCCACTCACACCCTGTAGTCCCGTCACAACACCTATCAGTAGAAATATCAGGATCTATATCTGGTTTAAAGTTTGAACTCATAGTATTCCTCCTCTCAATGTATTAATAACTACAATTCAATATATTCCTTATTAGATAATAATGTTACTACTTGCTAGTAAGAAAAAGCAGCTACAAATATAATTGCTTTGAATTTGTTTATAAATAAAAAGTAAAATTTATATATTTTGTTAAGGAAAAAAGGCAAAAAAAAGGCCCCCTAAGGAGCCTTTCATTCTGAAAGGATAGAATATATCCGTTCAAAAGGGGTTTGGGAATAAAGATTAATAAAAGGTTATCAGGGGGATAACCTTACTGAATTATAACAAATTTCGACAGTATTTGCAACATTATTAGGTGTTAGTTAAGTTAGTTTAATTTTGCAATTTACTTCATTTAAAAACATGGCTTAAAGTAAATACTAAAGGAGTTATTTATCAAATTTTATACTACAATATATCCAATAAATCCTATATAATAGACATAGTAGATTTATAGGAGGTATTCTTAATGGAGGATCTAATAAATGTTTTTGAGAAAAAGGGTTACCAAGTAAAGTGTTTTAAAGATTCAAAAGCGGCTAGTGATGACTTGTTAAAAGATATTAGAATTGATGATATTGTTGGGATAGGTGGTTCTGTAACCATACTTGATATGGGTTTGTACGAGCAACTAACTAATAGAGGTAATACAGTTTATTGGCACTGGAAATCTGAAGATAAAAAAGAAACATTAGCAAATGCAAAAAATGCAGATGTATATTTATCAAGTGTTAATGCTATTTCAAAAGATGGAAAAATTGTAAACATGGATGGAACAAGCAATAGGGTATCTTCTATGATTTATGGTCATAGGGATGTATATCTAATAGTTGGTAAAAATAAGATATGTAATAATCTTCAAGAAGCAATTGATAGAATATACACTGTAGCAGCGCCCAAAAATGCTAAACGAATTAATGCAAAAACACCATGTAGCTTTACTGGAAAATGCAATGATTGCAGTTCACCTGATCGGATATGCTGTACTGAGGTAATTTTTCATAAAAAACCTAATGGTAGCAATATTATTTTATACTTCATTGACGAAGAATTAGGATATTAGGAGATGGGAAATTGATTTATTTAGACAATTGTGCAACTACAAAACCTAGAAAAGAAGTAGTAGATAAAATGGTTGAGGCTATGACTATTGACTTTGGAAATCCTTCATCACTCCATAGATTAGGCTTTCATGCGGAAAAAAAAGTGAAGGAAGCTAGAGAAATAATAGCAGATTACTTGAAGGTTGAAAATAAGGAAATCTACTTTACTTCTGGTGGAACGGAAAGCAATAATATAGCCATACAAAGTATAGCTAGAAAGTATTCCAAAAAAGGAAAACATATAATAACAAGTGCTATAGAGCATCCTTCAGTATTAGATGTATATAAACATTTAGAAGATGTAGGTTTTTCAGTGACTTTACTTGATGTAGATGAAAATGGATATGTTGACTTAGATACATTATCTAAAGAAATAAAAGAGGATACAATATTAGTATCAATTATTCACGTTAATAATGAAATAGGTGCACTGCAAAACATAAAAGGAATTAAAGAAATAATCAATAAATCAGTGTCAAAACCGTTATTACATCTAGATGGCATACAGTCTTTTGGCAAAGTGGAATTCTCATTGAAAGCATTAGGGGTTGACACATACTCATTTAGTGGACATAAGGTATATGGACCTAAAGGAATAGGTGGCTTGTATATATGCAAAGATTTGAAGCTTGATCCCATACTATACGGTGGGGGTCAAGAGAGTGGTTTAAGATCTGGAACGGAAAATGTCCCTGGCATTATAGGCTTAGGTGAAGCTGTTAAAATTCTTTCAACCAATTCAAGAAATGAAGCCCAAGAAGCTTTTAAATTAAAGAAGTATTTGGTCAGTAAAATTATTAAAGAAATCGAAAATGTTAAGGTTAATACTAGTCTTGATGCTACATCCTCACCTTATATACTTAGTCTTACCTTCAAGGGTACGAGGGGAGAAATTTTGCTTCATTATTTAGAGGAGAAGGGTATATACGTGTCAACTTCGTCAGCATGTTCTTCTAATGGAACTACTAAGAGTCATGTGCTTAAATCAATCGGTTTAAGTAATGATGAAATAGAAGGAACTATAAGAATTTGTTTATCATATGAAATCACAAAAGAAGATATTGACTATACTGTAGAACAATTAAGAATAGCAGTTAATGATATAAGAAGCATAATAGGGAGATGATTTATTGGATAAAGTAATATCAGTTAGCTTTGGTGAAATAGCATTAAAATCAGGAAATAGAAAATATTTTGAAGATAAATTAATAAAGCAAATGAGAAAAGCCATTGCTGATGTAGGCTATGAAAAGATATATAAGGAAATGGGTAAGATATATATTGAAGCATCAGAAGACTACTATCCTCAAATAATCAATAGATTAAGAAAGGTATTTGGTTTAGTCTATATAAGTCCTTGCATCAGAGTAGAACAAGATTTTGAAGAAATTAAAAAAGCATCCATACAAGCTATTTTGGAAAGGATTGAAGATAGTAGGATAAAAACATTTAAAGTAGAAACTAATAGGGCTGATAAGAAGTTTTCAATGAAATCCCCTGAAGTATCTAAAGAAGTTGGTGCTGTTATATTAAAAAACATTGAGAACCTTACAGTGGATGTACACAAGCCAGATGTATTTGTTTACGTTGATATAAGACAAAATGCATACATTTATACAGAAAAAATAAAAGGATATGGTGGATTGCCAATAGGAACTAATGGGAAAGGATTACTCTTGTTATCAGGTGGAATTGATAGTCCAGTAGCAGGTTTTATGATGGCAAGAAGAGGTGTAGAAATAAACGCTGTCCATTATCATTCATATCCATTCACATCTGAAAGAGCAGAAGAAAAGGTTAAGGATTTAGCTGGCATATTATCTAGATATATTGGTACTATAAAATTGTTTAGCGTTAACATAATAGAAATACAAAAACAGATAAATAAGAATTGTCCTAAAGACGAGATGACTATTTTGTCAAGACGATTTATGATGAGAATTGCAGAAAGTATAGCAAAAGAAAATAATTATCAGGCTCTAATAACTGGTGAAAACTTAGGCCAAGTAGCGAGTCAGACAATAGAAGGCTTAAATGTAACTAACAGTTCAGTTGAGTTACCAGTATTTAGACCACTTATTGGCTTTGATAAAGTAGATATAGTAGATATTGCTAAGGATATAGAAACATATGAGACTTCTATTTTGCCATATGATGATTGCTGTACAGTATTTTTGCCAAAGCATCCAGTTACAAAACCTAGATTAGATAATATTGAAGAATCTGAGAAAGCATTAGATGTAGACAAACTAATTGAAGCTGCATTAGATAATATGAAAACATATATAATACAATAGTAAAAAAGGAGTAATCTTGTGATTTACTCCTTTTTTCTATCCTATAATCTAAGTAGCAATATATTAAACTTGAGGTTTACAAGCATTCTGGAATATATGTAAATTTGAATGATAAAATAACAATTAATTTTTAAAAAACTATTGACAAAGTATAAAAGAATAAATTATAATGGTCTAGCCAGAAAAAGTTTAGTAAAAATAAACTATTTGTTTAATATATAGTTAATTATACTAGGAGGATAATTCATGAATATAGGTGAAAAAATAAAAAGACTGAGGGTTAAGAATTCACTAACCCAGGAAGAGTTAGCTGATAGATGTGAACTAACAAAGGGTTTTATTTCACAGGTTGAAAGAGATCTTACATCTCCGTCAATTGCTACCTTAGTTGATATCTTAGATGGTTTAGGAACCAATCTTAAAGATTTCTTTAATGAAACTGTAGAAGAAAAAATAGTTTTTACCAATGAAGATATTTTTGAGAGTGAAAACGATGAATTAAAATATAATCTGAAATGGTTAGTTCCAAATGCTCAAAAAAATAGTATGGAACCTGTACTTATTGAATTGGAGGCAGGCGGAAGATCAAAAGATGACTATCCTCATGAAGGCGAAGAATTTGGATATGTAATCCAGGGCAGTATTTATCTAAATATTGGTAATGATAAAATTAGGGTAAAAAAAGGAGAGAGCTTCTATTTTGCAGTTAACTCAAACCATTATATAGAAAATGCTGGCAAGTCAAAGGCGTCAGTTATTTGGGTGAGCACACCACCTACTTTTTAAGAATGGAGGAAATAAGTTGGACAAAAATATTATTAATTTGGAGAACATTTCTATAGATTTTGGAGAAACAACTGTACTGGACAATTTAAATTTATATATTAGAGAAAACGAGTTTCTAACATTATTAGGTCCTAGTGGATGTGGTAAAACCACAACATTACGTATAATTGGTGGATTCGAAAAACCAAATAAAGGAAAAGTTATCTTTGATGGAAAAGATATTACTGATATACCACCCTATGAAAGACAAATAAACACGGTTTTTCAAAAATATGCCTTGTTTCCCCATTTAGATATATATGACAATATTGCTTTTGGACTAAAAATTAAAAAGACTCCTAAAAAATTAATAAAAGAAAAGGTTGAAGAAATGCTAAGATTAGTAAATCTTCAAGGCTTTGAACATAGAACAATTGAATCATTAAGTGGAGGGCAACAACAAAGAATAGCTATTGCTAGGGCTTTAGTAAATGAGCCAAAGGTGCTCTTACTTGATGAGCCTTTAGGTGCATTGGATTTAAAACTAAGAAAAGAAATGCAAAATGAACTTAAAAACATTCAGAAAAAAGTAGGGATTACATTTATATATGTTACACATGATCAAGAAGAAGCTTTAACTATGTCAGATACAGTTGTAGTAATGGATAAGGGGAAAATACAACAAATCGGTACCCCAATAGACATATATAATGAGCCCAAAAACGCTTTTGTAGCTAACTTCATAGGAGAAAGCAATATCATCGATGGAATAATGCATGAAGACTATGTAGTTGAATTTTCTG
>JAAYNS010000125.1 GCA_012520755.1 Tissierellia bacterium | reverse complement strand
TTTAATGAAAATCAAATATATAATTGGTCCTATGTAGATGAACAAAATGCAAAAGAAAACTGGGATTATTCATACGGGTCAAATCCTTATGAAAGATTGCCAACATTGAATCTGTTTACTTATCAAAGGTCTATTTAATAAAACTGTCTTTAATTCAAGTATTAAAGAATTCTTTAGCAAAAAGGAAGAGCTATCAGACTACTTTGATGAAAGTATAGAAGGGGATATATTTGACTATATTCCACCACAAGAAACAAACCAGATATACACTCCAAAGGTAGTCGTAAAAATGATGGTAGATTTATTGGAAAAAGAAAATCCACAAATATTTAGAAGTAAAAATAAAAAATTCATAGACTTATATACTAAGAGTGGATTGTTCATCACCGAAATTATAACCAGGCTATTTAATGGAATCAAAGATCAAATACCAGATGAACACCAAAGACTTAAATGGATTATAGAGAATCAAGTATATGCAGTAGCTCCTACTAATATTATTTACAATATTGCTAAGAATTTCATTATGGGTAACTTTGAAGGCATTTCTGATAAAAACATAGTAGAATATGACTTAACCAAGGCAGCAGAAAAAGGAAAAGTAGCTGAAAAACTTAATGAACTATATGGAGGTAAGAATTTGAAATTTGATGTAGTTATTGGGAATCCACCTTATCAAGAGACCATTAGTAAGCATAGTGGTAATAAATCTTTAGCCAAACAGCTTTTTCCAATGTTCACTAAAGAGGCAATAGAACTAAATTCTAGATATGTATCTTTAATAATACCAGCAAGATGGTTTGCAGGGGATGCCCAAGACAAATCCTTTGTTCGTCTTCGAGAATATTTAAGGCAAAATAATCACATTAAACAAATGTATTACTTTGAAGATGCAAGGGAGATATTCCCTAATGTAGAAATAAAGGGTGGGGTATGTTACTTCTTATATGATAAAGAATATAATGGTACTGTGAATTTTTATAATTCTTTAAAAGGAAAAGTATTATTAACCAAGAGGAACCTCTTTGTTGACGACTTAGATATTATATTAACTAGTAGTATAGATTTGCATATTTTAGAAAAAGTATTATCTTCAAAATTCACATCTCTTACAAGTATAACAAAGGGTAGAAATGCTTTTGGAATAATAGGAAAGGATGAACATGTAGCTTCTATTTCAGAAGATAGCCCCTTTGATGGTTCCTGTGAATTAAGATGTAAATTCAATGAGATAAGATACATTAAACCAGAACTTGTACAAAAGAATAAAGATATTTTTGAAAATTACAAGGTTTTTATTTCAAAGTCAGCTGGTGCTCCAGGAAAGGATAAAAAGGTTATAGGTTATCCCTATGTAGGATTAAAAAACACAGCTTGTACTGATTCGCTTATTCCAATAGGTAATTTTGACAATGAGATTGAAGCAATTAATTTACAAAAATATTTGAAAACAAAATTTTTAAGGTATCTAGTTTCAATAGTCAAGTCTTCACAGAATGTAACCCAAATAGTATATAGATTTGTTCCACTTCAAGATTTCACACCAGATTCAGATATTGATTGGACAAAGAGTGCTTCACAAATAGACCAAAAACTCTATGAAAAATATGGCTTAAGTGATGAAGAGATTCAAATTATTGAAGAAACAGTTGAATCAATAGATTAATTTTAATTATAAAGAGGTAGTCCAGAATGATATGATACTTCCAAAGTAGACAGTCTAATTAATTAAAAATTAGATTATCTACTTGGAGGTATTTTTTTATGGGCAGAAAACCAAAGGAATTAAGAGCAAATGAAATTCAGATATCTCTTGATGACTTTGGAACAGGATATTCCTCATTAGATAGACTAAGTGAGTTAAGTGTTGATAGCTTAAAAATCGATAAGTGTTTTATTGAAGATA
>JAAYNS010000124.1 GCA_012520755.1 Tissierellia bacterium | reverse complement strand
TTGAACCAGTTAAGAATGTAGAATCATTAAAAGAGCAAGAAATTGAAAAGAAAGAAGATATAGAAATTGATTTGAATTATCCGGCAAAATATAAGAAAAAGGATGCCCAATATAGATATATAAAAGAAATTCATGATATGTCTGTAACTGGAGAAACTCTAATAGATTCAATGGGGCCTTTAAAGAAAATGCCAGATTGGGACGATATTCTGATTCTTGGTGCCCAGCTTAATCCAATGCCATTGCTGGATGATGCTCATGTTGATACAAGAACTGTTATTGGGAAAAAAGCAAAGAAACCTATGGTCCTTGATAGCCCTATATATATTTCGCATATGTCTTTTGGTTCCCTTTCCAAAGAGGCAAAGATATCTATTGCAAAGGGTAGTGCTATGGCAAGAACTGCAACAAGTAGTGGGGAAGGTGGTATTCTTCCAGAGGAAAGAGAGGCTGCTTATAAGTACATATTTGAGTATATCCCAAATAAATATAGTGTTACTGATGAAAATCTTAGAAATTCTGATGCTATTGAAATTAAAATTGGTCAAGGGGCTAAACCTGGTATGGGGGGACTTCTTCCTGGAAACAAGGTAACACCTGATATTGCCAGAATACGTAATAAAGCTGTAGGCCAAAATATACTTAGTCCTTCAAAGTTCCCGGATATTAATTCTAAGGAAGACCTAAGGGATTTAGTAACTGAACTTCGTGACAGGTCTGAAGGTAGGCCTATAGGAATTAAGATTGCTGGTGGAAGAATTGAAAAAGACCTAGAGTGTGTTGTATTTGCTGAGCCTGATTTTGTTACAATTGATGGAAGGGGCGGTGCGACTGGAGCTACTCCACTATTTTTACGTGATTCCGCTGGGATACCAACAGTATATGCCTTATACCGAGCAAGAAAGTATTTAGATTCTGTCGGGTCAGATATTGACTTAGTAATAACAGGTGGTCTGAGGGTATCATCAGATTTTGCAAAGGCTTTAGCTATGGGTGCAGATGCAGTGGCTATTGCTTCAGCTGCTATGGTTTCGATAGCTTGTGAACAGTACCGTATTTGTCATACTGGTAGGTGTCCTGTAGGTATTACAACACATGATGAGAAGTTACGAGAAAGATTTGATGGTGATGCTGGGGCTCTAAGATTGGCAAACTTCCTGAGAGTTTCTTTAGATGAGTTAAAAACATTTGCTAGAATTACTGGTAACACCAGTGTTCATGATTTAAGTGTAGATGATTTATGTACTATAAGTCGTGAAATATCAGACTACACAAACATACCACATGCCTAAGGAAATGGAATAAAAGGGTCAGGATTATATACAAAAAAGGCCACTTTTTGAAGTGGCCTTTTCTTTAATATTTCCTTTATTCTACAGCTTTCTTTAAAGCTTGTTCAATATCTTCTATTATATCCTCTACATCTTCAATACCAACAGAAAGACGGATTAAGTCTGGGCTTACGCCAGCTGCCTTTAGTTCTTCATCATTCATCTGTCTATGCGTAGTTGAAGCTGGATGGAGGACACAGGTTCTAGCATCTGCTACATGGGTTACTACTGAAGCCATTTCAAGAGAATCCATAAAGGCTATAGCAGCTTTACGATCTCCTTTTACACCAAATACTATTACTCCACATGAACCATTTGCTAAGTATTTTTGTGCTTTTTCATATTCAGAGTCACCAGCTAGACTAGGGTGTTTTACCCAACTTACACAAGGATGATTCTTTAAATATTCAGCCACCTTGAGAGCATTGCTACAATGTCTTTCCATACGAAGGTGCAAGGTCTCTAAACCAATGTTTAAAAGGAAAGAATTGTGTGGAGACGGTGTAGAGCCCATATCTCTCATAAGGGTAGTTATAAGCTTTCCTGCATATGCAGCTTTTCCATATAGTTCAGTAAAGATACTTCCATGATAGGTCTCGTTTGGACTTGTTAGGTCTGGAAACAGGTCTGAATTTCCTTGCCAGTCAAAGTTTCCACTATCTACAATTGCTCCGCCTACAGAAGTTGCATGACCATCCATATACTTAGTTGTAGAATGAATAACAATATCTGCTCCCCATTCAATAGGTCTACAGTTCATTGGTGTAGGGAAAGTATTATCAATAATCAAGGGAACCCTATGAGCATGAGCTGCTTTTGCAAATTTCTCAATATCTAAGACAGTAAGAGCTGGATTGGCGATTGTTTCTCCAAATACACATCTTGTTCTGTCTGTAAAAGCTGCATTAAGCTCTTCTTGGCTACAATCTGGATCAACAAATGTACAATCTATACCAAAATCTTTAAAAGTATGAGCTAGTAGATT
>JAAYNS010000123.1 GCA_012520755.1 Tissierellia bacterium | reverse complement strand
GTATTAGGATATTTTTTAATAGCAGGATAATGAGAGGTGGTTATACCACCTCTTTACTTATTAATCATATCTTTTATTCGATCTAACAATGCTGCCATTTGACTTCGGGTAATATTTTCTGTAGGTCTAAAAGTCTTATCTTCAAAACCTTCAAATATTCTATTTTCCGCCATAGATATTATAAAAGGATAGGACCATCTATTTGAATCCACATCTCTAAAGGGATTATAGCTATGGTAGGAAGGTGAGATTTTCAATAGGCGAGAAAGAAGAGTTGCCATTTCTTCTCTTGTAATATACTCATCAGGTGCAAAGACAGATTCTCCTTTTCCATTCATTAAATTATGCTGTGCAACGATATTGATATCCTTTTTTGCCCAGTGATTATTCGGTACATCTGCGAAGTAAGGACTATTAGGATTATTGTTTTCTAATCCCAAAATTCGAACTAAAAGGGTGGCAGCTTGTGCCCTAGTTAGGGGTTTATTTGGTTCAAAATAATAATCTCTAGTTCCTATCATCCAGCCTTTGTTGCTTACAGCAAGTATAGGAGCTTTTGCCCAGCTATCTTCAAGGTCTAAAAAGATTCTACTTCCTTCTGACCATTGATTATAAACATCCCATATATCTTGTGTAGCTTGGTGCAGACTCCAGCTACCTGCTCCCTTTAAATTATATTTGTTGATTAATTGTAGTTTGTTTAGGATAGACTCTTCGTTTTCAAACCATACAGTATAAGTACCTAGAGATAAATTTCTTTCGTAGCCAGTAATAGTGACGATAGCTCTTGGAGATTTAGAAATAGCATCAAAGGTTACAGAGCCATTATATTTATTTATTAATTCATTTACTTTTATTAAACTCATGCCTCTTCCTTTTATACTACCATCATTCTTCCAAGCTCTAGCAAAGAAGGGAAGACCTAGTACAATTTTTGAAGGTGGAACTTCTCCTAACAATTGAATTATAGAATTTTCTACAAATTGAATACTCGCAACAGGACCTGGTGTAGGATCGCCATCATAGTTTTCATCATATGTCATTATCATAATATAGTCTACATATTGGGTCAAGGCTTTATTATCATAAGCACCATACCATCCTGTTGTATATCCTTTTGGGTTAGCTGGTACAGCTACTGAAACTTCTTTATCTTTTGGAAGTGATTTTCTTAGTTCTTTTATAAATTCTGTAAAGTTATCCCTATCCTCATGGGTTATATTTTCAATATCTACATTGATTCCATCAAGCTTATATTCATTAATTATTGTAACAAGTTCTTTAATAAGCTTATCTTTGTTTTCTAGAGCAGATCTACCTACATTACGGTCCCAGTGATTGCTAAGAAAGGGAACTACTTTAAAACCTTTACTTTGCATTTCTTTAATAGTAGAATGATCAAAGTATGGGGTCAATTTTAAGTTACCATCTTGAGTTAAATCAAAATAGCTAGGAGAAACTACATCTAGTATATCCCCAGTCCTTTCTAAGACTTGAATTAGTCCGTTTCCAGTCTCAAAATAGGAGTAGGTCATATTAAAGATAGGATTTGCATTTGTTTCCAGTTCATTTGCATATCCGCTAATACTTTGTAAAGTCATATTCGCAATGACTACTGAGCCGATTATTAATTTAACACCGTTGATTTTAATATCCGGAAAGTTTTTATCAATAAACTTGCCTATATATTTATTTAGATTTTTGTTTTGTTCTTCTTTACTAGTCCCAAATTCCCCGGAAAACTCTGTTAGCCCTATATCCAAATACAAGACAAGTATATATCCAGTCTTATCTTTTTCTAATCTGTAATTCTTAATAAATTCCATTTAACCATCCCTTCGATAAAGAATAATCATATTTTTAGTATTTCCATTGAATAGAAATATACTACTAATAAGGAAAAATTTTAAATGTTTAAAAGGATATTGGAAAAAGGTGTAGAATAGATAGGTATAAGATCCATTAATTTATTGACATAGTAGCTTACGAATGTTACTATTATGCTATGCGATATATCGCATAGCATAATAGTATATGTAATGGAGGTAAAAATGGCATATTCTGGTGGACCAATGACTGAAGCAATGTATTATATACTGCTTGCACTTATGAACCCTAATTACGGATATCAGTTGATGAATGAAATTGAACTAGTGTCTAAAGGACGTTTAACAATGGGACCAGGCACTTTATATGGAGTACTTACAAGACTTCAAAAGGATGGTCTTATTGTAGTGATAGATGATGATGGCAGAAGAAAAACATATGCCATTACCGAAGAGGGAAAATCTGCATTAATAGAAGAATATAGACGACTTGAAAGTATGATTCAAGACGGTATTATCATAAAGGAGGAGAATGGCCATGAGTAAAATAGTTAGAAAATTTCCCATTGACGATTTTTGGAACATTGGCAAAACTGAGAGTTGGTTTTCTGATATGGCTTCCCAAGGATTGCATTTAAAAAGATTTGGTCGGACATTTGTATATTTTGAAAAAGGTAAAAAAGCAGATACAAAGTACCGTATCGACGTTTTATATGATAAACCTTCACAAGAACAACTAGATGTATATAAGGAATATGGTTGGGACTTTGTAGCTAAAACCGGATTTTTTTATGTTTTTTCTTCACCTCAAGATTCTAATGCCCCTGAACTACACACCGATACCATTGAACAGAGCTTTACCTTTGATGAATTAGATAGAGTTCTTAAAAGAAATATACTTGTGTTTGGCGTTGCAACTCTT
>JAAYNS010000013.1 GCA_012520755.1 Tissierellia bacterium | reverse complement strand
TTTTTTGTTATAAAGTTTCTATCTTCTTCTGGAATATATGCAGTAAATCCGCCTGCCATCCCTCTAGGAATAATTGTTACCATATGAACAGGATCAGTACCTGGAATCAATCTGCCTACTAATGCGTGGCCTGCCTCATGATAAGCAGTAAGTTTTCTCTCTTTGTCACTTACAAGCCTGCTCTTCTTTTCTGGCCCTGCTTGAACTTTTATAGATGCTTCATCTATTAGATTCATAGGTATGCTTTTAAGATTGTATCTAGCTGTTAATAATGCTGCTTCATTAACCAAGTTTTCTAAATCAGCTGGTGTAAAACCAGGTGTTCTCTTTGCTACTGTCTTTAAATCCACATCTGAATCCAAAGGTTTGTTTTTTGTATGAACCTCTAAGATTTCTTCTCTTCCTCTTACATCAGGCAAACCAACATAAATAGTTCTATCAAATCTGCCAGGACGAAGTAATGCTGGGTCTAATATATCAGCCCTATTTGTAGCAGCCATTACAATAATCCCCTCATTTGTTGAAAATCCATCCATCTCAACAAGCAATTGATTTAATGTTTGCTCCCTTTCATCATGACCGCCGCCGAGACCAGCTCCTCTTCTTCTCCCTACAGCATCAATTTCATCAATGAATATAATACAAGGGGAGTTTTTCTTAGCCTGTTCGAACAAATCTCTAACACGACTAGCACCTACCCCTACAAACATCTCAACAAAGTCTGAACCAGATATTGTAAAGAAAGGAACTCCTGCTTCTCCTGCAACTGCCCTACTTAGGTATGTCTTACCTGTTCCAGGAGGACCTACTAATAGTACACCTGTAGGTATTCTTGCACCAATTTCTATATATTTTTTTGGATTTCCTAAAAAGTCTACAATTTCTTTTAATTCTTCTTTTTCTTCTTCTAGACCAGCAACTTCTTTAAAAGTTACTTTTTTTCTCTCATCTTCTTTAAACATCTTTGCCTTGCTTTTACCAAAGGACATTACTCGTCCACCGCTACCACCTTGTGACTGCTGCATAAATACAACCCAAAATATTACAAATATTAATATAATCATTATAGTTGGTAGGAAGTCCACATACCAAGGAGTCTCTGGCGGTTCTTCTGCAGCAACGGAAACCTCACCAGCTTCTACTAAAGGCTCAATATTTTCAATATAGAACCTTTCTACTATATGTGATGGAAACACAGTAAAAAACTGAGTCTCATCTTTTAACTTGCCTTTAATTATATTTTCAACCATATTAATACTTTCAATATTTCCATTATCAATATGTTCAACTAGCTCAGTTATATCTATTTCACTGACTGTTTCTACATCAGTTCCAATCATACTGACACCAAACATAATCAATATTATAATTAGTAAATACATACTAATTCCCTTAAAAAAATGTTTCAATAGAATCTTTCCCTCCTTTGTGCAAATATTAAAATATTATAACATAGTTTTTCCTTAGTATCAATTAATCATGAGATTTTTCACAGTTTTATATATCTACTATGTAGATGATTTATTCATTCAAATACAATTCTTCTTTTAAGGTTCCAATAAAAGGAAGATTCCTATAGTGCTCAGCATAATCTAATCCATATCCTACTATGAACTCATCTGGTACTTCAAAACCAAGATAATCAACTTTTACACCTACTGTTCTCCTATCCGGCTTATCTAATAGAGTACATATCTTAACACTATTGGCTCCTCGCTTCTCGAGTAATTCAGTCAAATAATTAAGTGTTAAACCTGTATCTATAATATCTTCAACAATCAATAAATCTTTGCCTTCTACACTAAAATCCAAATCCTTAATTATCCTAACCTCTCCGGTAGATATTGAAGATTTTCCATAGCTGGACACACTCATAAAGTCCAAAGTAATAGGTAGTTCAATACTTTTTACCAATTCTGCCATAAAAATTACTGCGCCTTTTAATATTCCAATTACCACTAAGTCTTTTCCCTTATAATCATTAGTGATTTCTTTGCCAAGCTCTTTTATTCTTTTTTGAATTTCGTCTTCTTTTATTAGAATATCTTTTATAATATCTTCCAACTTTAAGCCTCCTAAATTTTTTTACATTTTATTAACAAAGTATTTTTTGTGTCTGCTGATACCTTGTATAAATCACTCATAGCATAGCCTACAATCCATATTATGTTTTCATCATCTACCAATAGGGGTATTTTGTCCCTCATGTCTCTAGGTATCTTATTATCAATGAAATAATCCTTAATCTTTTTATACCCACTCATACCAAAGGGTACAAATCTATCTCCATTTTTCCTATTTCTAATCCTTAGATTCCCCTTTAATTTGTCAAAATCAAATTGTTTAATATTCTTATCCCTACTCATAGGAAGCTTATTTGGATAGATAGATAGTGATATACTTATCCCTAGTTCAGGGAAATCATTGTCCCCTTCAAAAAGATTATAATCAAAATTTTGTGTTTTTTTCAAGCTTTCTTTTTCAATGATCAAATCATCATAACTAATTCTACCAATAATGCCATTGGGTAAATTCAATTGTTTACCTGTTTCATTGGAATCAAACAATTCTACTAAGCTTGTTATGTGATTTTCTCCTATCCCTTGTAAGTTTCCTTGGATTTTATCTATGCACTTTCTAATTAATCTAGATTTTAAACTAAGGCTTTCTTTACAAAAAAGAGCCCTATCAAGAATTATACTATGTTTAGACTCACATTTCATTAAAAACTTATACTTTTTTTCAGTTATTTCCTCCAAATATGAAACATCAAGCTTTGAACTTCTAGATAACCGCCATAAGCCATCAATTATATTTGGGTTAAAATTTGCTTCAATATATGGAAGTAACTCTAATCTTACCTTGTTTCTATTATATATAGGCATTAGATTAGTCTTATCTAAAACAGTATCTATTTTGTTTTCTTCTATGTATTTTTCGATTTCATCTCTAGAAATATTTAAAAGAGGTCTAATTATATCTCCAGATATAAAATCCATCCCCCTTAAGCCATCTATACCAGTTCCGCGCATTATTCTAAGAAGTAGAGTCTCTGCTTGATCATTTTTATTATGAGCTACAGCAATCTTTCCACTTTCTTTTTCTTTTATTATCTGCCTAAAAAATTTATACCTTAAAAATCTCCCTGCTTCTTCTGAAGTAACTTTATGTTTTTTTGCATAAGCATCCATATCAACATCTATTGTATAGAATGGTATATCTAATTCCTTTGATTTTCTTCTAACAAATTCTTGGTCTGCATCTGCAGCCTCTCCCCTAACTCCATGATTTACATGAGCGATTATTATATTAAAATCCAAGTTTTTCTTATATTCAATTAATGCGTAAAGCAATGCCATAGAGTCAGCTCCACCAGATACAGCAACAACTATGTTTTCATCTTTCCTAATTAAATTGTATTCCTCTATATTATTAACCACAGTTTCTATCATAATCTCACCTAATTATTAATATACACTAAAACAAGACAATGCACAATGCACAATTAAAAACTAAGAACTAAGAGTAAAGAATTAATTGAGGCCTAGCCTTCGAAGAGAAACCCAAGATTCCTCGACTACGCTCGGAATGACACCTTCGGTGTTTATTGGAGACCTAGGGTCACTGTCATCCTGAGCGAGTCGTAGAAAGTTGCCAATCACTATCGTTCTTGGACATTCCTGACATGAGACCTACATCTACTCACTATAGCTCGTAGTGTTACGACTTCAAGCCAGGGATCTTGGGTTTTAATCGTTCACTGTTCTCTATTCCTTGTTCGTTCTTCACTCTTCACTCTTAGTTCTTAGTTCTATACTTAATTCAACACAACTGGCGAGCAAAGCTCGCCCCTACCTATTCCCTATTAGCTATTCCTTATTAATTATTGTTCCTCCATATCTTTGTAACCATAACTGTCATATCGTCCTTTATAATCTTATTACTTGACATCTTAGCTATCTCCATTATCTCATTTGCAAATGTCTGAGGATTTTGGGTATTTATGCCTTCTATGACTTTCAACATCCAATCTTGTGGATTGTCATCATCCCTGTTACAGTCTAGGACACCATCTGTCAACATTATAATCATATCTCCATCATCTATGCTTTCCTCATATATGTTAAAATCAACATTCTTTAATATACCTATAGGTAAAGACATGGAGTTAATTATTTTTACTTCATCTTTTTTCTTAATAAATGTTGGGCATGCACCGGATTTAACCATTTGCATTCTACCCTTATATAAGTCAAAGAAACACAAATCAAATGTTGTAAACATTTCATCCTTATACCGACTCCTAAGTACATTATTAATTGTCTTTATTATCATTTCCTTGTCAGCATTTATTTCCATCATTTTTTCTAAAATTTCAATAGCTATGGAACTTTCTACATTTGCTTTATTGCCAGTTCCCATCCCGTCACTTACAGCAGCATAAGAATAATTATCTATTTCTCCATAAGTAAAATTATCTCCAGAAATCCCATTGTTTGAATTTGGGGTTTCTGCTGTTTTTGTTAATGAGCTGTATCTATTTGTTCTAATTAGCCTAAACCTGTTTGTATTCTCTATTGACCCTAAAACATATTCTGGCTCAACTGGATATCCTAATGAATTGCTTATTATTCTCGTTGTTTTCTCTATTTTTTCCATTGTGTTGTTAGATGCAAATTCAACAAATATTTCTATATCATTGCCTGGAAATTGTGCAAAAACTATTTCATTAACATCAATTCTCCTATCCTTAACTTCCTTTTCCAATAATTCTTCAAGTTCTTCGTTAAAGATGGCATTTTGATATACTTCAGTATCAATGCTTTTAACTATATTGCTTAATCCTTCAATTTGTTCAATAAGTACAAGTTTGTTTTCATCTATATTCTTGCGTAAGTTTTCTTCCTGAGAATATTTGTTGTACATATTCTTAATCTCTACATTCAAAGTATCCATATCTTCACATTCTTCAAGTAATGAGGATATTAGTTTATCCTTATCATCTACATCTGATTCTAATATTCCAACTATAGTAAATAATGAATAATATGTTGAACTTTTCTTTGTATCCCAGCATTGCTTATAATTCTTACAAGTTTCACAAACCTTTACCCTTACATCATCTACAATGGTATAAATTTCTGAGCTTGAGAATACATCATCCTGAGTTAAGGTGTTCTCTAATGATTTTGAAATAGTGCCTAGGATTTCTGCTGTGCTTTCTAGTCTTCTACTTGCTAATTCAAACCTTCTTTTTTCAACTTCTTCCTTTGTTTTCGACTTAGGTTTAAATATTTCTGTTATATAGGATTCATACTTATTATAGAAGATTAAGAACACTACTGATGATATTAATATTTCCTCATAGGCTAGAAAACTTATACCTAGACCATTTACATAATAACTTATAATTCCAGTTCCTAACACAAATCCAATTATTGTTCCACTCTTGCCCAAATCTCTAAACACTCCTGCAAGCATACCTCCTACAGCAAATAATGCAATTATAAAAGGCATTTCAACATTTGATATAAAAGCTACCATACCTAAAACAATTCCTGTAACTCCACCTATATATATGCCCTGATTATAGGCAAGACTAATAATTAGTACTATGCAGGCAATATTCTTTATAGATGTTTCCATTATACTTATATTTCCTATTCCTGATATGCATAGGGCTAAAGTTATGAATGTACAAATCATCTTTTCATTAGACATATGGGATTCGTAGATCTTTTCCATTGGAAAGCTGAAAGAAAATACATATGTCATAGTAAATACCAAAATTCCTTCAAATAATATTATTACTACATCATATATTGAGACCACTTCAAATGCATTAAAGAATATCAATCTCATTATTGTAAAAAGTCCACTTGCTATAATTGAAGATGTAATTAGAGGATACCTACTGCTACCTTTATATTTCTTAAAAAAGCCATATATAAGGGCACAACTTAAAATATAGCCAAGGCTCTCAAATCCTAAGGCACTAAATGTACCTAATAGTGTTGGTATTATAACCTTTTTATTTGGATTTTTGAGTATAACATGTGATCCTACAAAAGCTATTCCAAAAGGATATAATCTACCTAAAATATTCACCCTAGCTAATAAGAAACTAATAAGAACAATTATTGCTACTTCCATATCCATTTTAAATTCTAATCTGTCTTTTGATAATACGGATTCCATTCTTGCCATTTTTATCCCTCCACTTATTTCTTGACTAAATCCTAGCAGGTTCCCGTTCTTATTTATGTCAATATAAGGAAGGAAAGATTAAAAAGTTTGGACAAGAATACAGGGTTTTTCCTATAACCTTAAGCCTTTCATCTGAAGTCTCTTTAAATATTAAAAATATTAACTTAAAGGTTAAAGTATTGATATTTCATTATTTTTTTATTTATGTATGGAAAAGAGCATTAAATGTTAGATTGTGTCGATTACTTTCAATTATTGCAATAAAAAAACCCCCATAAATAAAATTTATAGGAGCTTCTTCTTGTCTATTAAGTACAATTTAAATCAAAACAAGATAGTAAATACCTGTTCTTTATAAAAAAACCAGAAAACTGGTTTTAGAAGTTCATATTGCTCATTCTTTTCGCTCTCATCCCACTACCTTTTTTTGTATCACGAGTTTTGATTTGATCCATTTTTTCATTGCTATCCTTGAGAAATTTACTTAATTTATCTTCGAATGACATGGATTTTAGCTTATCATCCTCTTTGTTCCACTCAATCTCAGCTGGCTTGTTTGTCTTTGGTTTAGCTTGTCTAATTGAAAGACTAATTTTATCATCTTTTGAAACTGACAACACTTTAACTTTAACTTTTTGATCTTTCTTTAGATAGTCTGCTACTTTTTCTACATAATCACTAGATATCTCGGAAATATGAACTAGCCCACTTTCCCCTTCTGGCAACCTAATAAAAGCACCAAAATTTGTAATTCCAGTGACAGTTCCTTCAACTATTTCCCCAACAGATAAGGCCATAAATAAATGATTCCTCCTTAAATATTTTATTAACTATATGAAATCAGTATATATCAGAATTAGCAATATGTCAATTAATTATCCTTGCTAAAAATGTCAAACAAAGGGTCTCTAGGTTTATTAACATCAATATATATTATCTCTCTTGGCTTTACCATTCCCAATTCTTCTCTGGCAACTTTTTCTATAAACTCTAAAGTCCCACTCATCTCAATTTCATCATATAATGCATCAATATCCGCTTCCAATTCCTTAATGGTAGCTTCACTTATTTCCCTTTTAGCTTCTAGATTTTTAAGTAATTCTCTTTGATGGTTAAATACTATACCAACATATATTACTAGAAATATGATTATTAAATGAATTAGTCTAAATTTTCCTTTTGTTTTTTTCTTTTTTTTCATAATCTACACCAATCCTTATGGCAAGTAAAATTACTTTTTCTTAAATATCATCTTACTATATTTGGTCATTTCTTTAAAGTAAACTCTTATAAGTAAAAGAATTTTTGCAAAGGGTTTCTTAATTACCTTTATTATCTCATTAAAAACATTCAATATCAACTTAAATATTAGAATAAACAAAGGCAAAATATAGTTGGACAATAAAATCATATATAATAACACTCCAACAAATACTCCTATAAATACAAAACCTCTAAGTATGCCATCAGTAGTATTTATTAATAGGGCAAAAAATATTCCACCTATAATAATCCAAAAGATTAAATCTTCTAAATAGGATAATAAAACTTTAGGCTTAAAAATCCTTCTAATTGCTCTGTATAAGTCAAAAATTATACCCATAAAAAGTCCGCAAAAAATCGAAAGTCCAAAAATCACTAGATCTCTCATGATATCAAATTCCATCTATTTCACCATCTATTTAAAGATTTTTCCCATAAAATTCTTTGGTGTTCCCTCCTTGCTTATATAACTAATACTATTTATCAATCCTGAAATCTTTATGTTCCCCTCATCCAAGTTTAATTTTCCTACATTAAGCCCTTCTCCTTTTATGCTTAACCCCCCCTTAATGGTAGATAAAATAATTGTAGTGTCATTAAAGCTATCAACTTGTTCAACTCCTGATATGGTAGCCTTGTTTCTATCCTCTAGTAAAATGTTTTGAGGCTTTGCATTTATCCTATTATCAGTCATAAAATCCCCTCCTATTCCCTGTCCATTAAAAACCTATGTGCTTATATTTATGAACAAAAAAGGACTTTTATTCCAAAGTCCTTTATCATTATTTATTCAAGATTATGAAACCACTTGCAACTTTAACATCTGATGCAAAGAATTAATTAATCTCTTTATATAGGCTTGAAGCAGCGTCCTTGCCTGGATTATCTTTAATATCTAGCACTTCTAATTTTAATGTTTTATTAGCAAAGTTAATCTGAACTTGATCTCCTACTTTAACTTCATCACCAGGTTTGGATACCTTGTCATTAATAAGGACCTTGCCTTGTTCACAAGCTTCTTTTGCTATAGTCCTTCTCTTAATAATTCTAGCATTCTTTAAGAATTTATCTATCCTCATACTAATCTCCAATCATTAAATAATACCAAAAAAATCAGGTCAAAGACCTGATTTTTTATTTTTTAACTAATTACTTATTAACTCTTTCTTTTAATGCTTTACCTGCTTTAAATACAGGAGCTTTTGATGCTGGAATTTGGATAACTTCTTCAGGATTTCTAGGATTTCTTCCTTCTCTAGCTTTTCTATCTCTTACTTCAAATGTTCCAAATCCTACTAGTTGTACTTTTTCTCCTTTTTCCAATGTTTCTTCAACAGATTTTATAAATCCATTTAGTGCTGCCTCTGCATCTTTCTTAGTTAAGTTTGATTTTTCTGCTATGCTTGTTATTAGTTCTGCTTTGTTCATAATAAATTCCTCCTCTTTATTGTTCTTTAGTAAATAAATAATAATAATACTACTCAATTATAAAGAATTACTATAATGATGATTCTTTAGCATTATTCCAAAGAATACTCATCTCCTCTAATGTCATGTCCTTTAAGTCTTTACCCATTTTGTTTGACCTAGATTCCATAAACTCCAATCTCTTAATGAATTTATGAACTGTTCTATTTAATGCAACTTCTGGGTTAACATCTAGAAATCTTGAAAAATTTACTACGGCAAATAACAAATCACCAATTTCTTCCTCAACTCGTTTGTCGTCCTTACCATATTGCTTAAAAGCATCTATAACTTCTTCAAACTCTTCAGAAATTTTATCAATTGGCCCTTTGATATTTTCCCAGTCAAAACCTATTTCGGCGGCTTTGTCCTGAACTTTAAAACTTGCCATCAAAGCAGGAAACCTTGGAATATCCTTAAGCTTATCTGTTAAGGTCTTCAAATCTTTACTTTTATACTTAATCTCATTCCAATTATATACTACTTCCTCAGAATTTTCCACATTTTTTTGTAAAAAAACATGAGGATGTCGCAAAATTAACTTGTTTCCCAAAGCTGATGTCACTTCTATAGGATTAAAGTCACCTTCTTCATATGCTATTTGACTGTGAAATACTACTTGCAATAGCACATCGCCTAATTCTTCAACTAGATTATCTATGTCTTCATTATCAATGGCATCTACTACTTCATATGCTTCTTCAATCATTGATTGTCTTAAAGACTCATGAGTTTGTTCCATGTCCCAAGGACATCCATCATTACTTCTTAATAATCTCATTATACCCATAATATCGTTGAAATCAAAGGTTTTTTTATCTTTTTTATCTATTTTTGGTATAAAAATACTAGTTAAAGCTCCAATCTCAGGGTCATGATCAAGTTCAAACACTGGAATTTTCAACACTTTCTCATGGTTATTAACTCCAGCATTATGGATTAACCAGACAGTATAATTATCCCCATAAATCTCAGATAATATGATTTTAACTTCACTCATTATTCTTTCATTGTAAACCTGCGTTATAATCATGTCAACATTTATATCTACATTAAGACTATCAAAAACAGATCCATCAACTATTTTTAGTCCATCAATAGGATCTCTTCCCACAATTTCAATTACTGGTTCAATAAAACTCATTCCAGAAATTATTTCTATATCTAAATTTTCACCTAATAATAATTCTACTGTTTTTTCAGCAACCATAGGATTACCTGGAACATAATAGTTTATCTCTTCTGCTTTAGTTGCTTCATCTTTTAATTCCTGAACAATTTTCTCATATACATCTGTAAAATTCTCTTCTGAATCATATACATAATCAAAACTTTTATACTTAACATTATGGTTTTTGAAGTACTCTACCGTTGGATGCTTTTCTGTTCTCAAGAAATTCTTATGACCGCTATTTATTCTATTGATTGCTCCAAGGGTTAAGGCATCTTCATTTCCTGGACCAAGTCCAATAATATAAATCTTTCCCATATCTTTCTCCTTTGTTTACTTAAGAATTTTACTCTTCTTTAGCTTTCTAACTATTTTATCTCCATTTGGAATTAGTCTGAAATCATCTTCATCTAATGTTCCTGTTAAAAACAATAGTATAACATAAGATAGAACACCTACAAATATTGCAACTAGAGTTGCTAGTTTACCAGCTATTATATTATCAAGTATAATATATCCCATTCTAGTGATAATAGCCATACCTGCTGCTGAAATTAGAGGTTTAAACAAAACATATTTATAATCTACCTTAGCTCTTGTAATTCTTAATACGCTAATAAAGTCTAATATTGCTGCTATTGCATATGCTGCAACAGTGCTTATTGCAGCGCCTTTAACATTAATACCTGGAACTGCAGTTAAAGTATAGGTTAAGATTACTTTAACTATTGCCCCAATAGCAAGATTTCTAACAGGTATAGCAGCTTTACCTAAACCTTGAAGTACTGCTGTTAATGTTTGTACAGACATTAAAAAAATAACTCCAAAGGATAAATAGGCTAAAATTTCACCTGTGCTAGTAATTGTTTCTACTGTATTATTAAAATACAGCAAATCTATAATTGGTCTTGCTAAAACAAATAATCCAAAAGCACATGGAAAGCCAATTAGGAATGTCATTCTAACACCTGATGATATTAAGTCTTTTATTTCTTTACTTGCATGTCTTGCAAAAGCATCAGATATTGATGGCACCATGCTCATAGAAATAGCTATTGAAAATAACTGAGGTAAATTAATTAATGTTTGTGCCATACCCTTTAGTTGGCCATAAAGCTCATTTGCATGAGATTCAGTATAACCAATAAATTGTAGTCTTTTTAAAACTAATGATGCATCTATGGTATCCATAATAGGCGCTATAGCAGCTCCTATAGTTATTGGTATAGCGATTAAAACTAAATCTTTGATGATGCTTTTTACTGAATAATCTATATGTATAGTGCTTTCAGTAATACCTGCAGTAATATTTTTTCTACTTCTAGTGTATATAATAGCCATTGTTAAGGCCCCTGCCGCTCCTCCAGCTGAAGCTCCAAAAGAAGCACCCCCAGCTGCAATTGGTACACCATAATCTAACAGTAACACCGTGAGTGTTAGTCCAGTTATTACTCTAATTAGCTGCTCGCTGATTTGAGAAACTGCTGTTGGCATCATGTTCTTACTCCCTTGAAAAAAACCTCTAAAAGCAGCCATAATAGGAACAAATAACAAGGCTGGTACTAGGGCCATCAAGGCATAATAGGCATTTGAATTTTCTATATAATTTACTATTGAATGTGCTCCAGAAGCTAAAAACAAAGCTGATAGTAAACCACCAATAGATAATCCTATTAATGATACTTTAAACACCTTGTGGGCATTCCTATAATCTCCAATTGCATTTCTTTCTGAAACTAGCTTGGCTATTGCTACTGGAAACCCTGCATTGGATAGGGTTAAAAGCAAATTATAAATAGGGTATGCAGTTTGATAATAACCCATTCCCTCTGGTTTTATTATATTGGATAATGGTATCCTATAGATTGCACCTAGAATTTTTACAATTATTCCGGCTATACTAAGTATAGCAGCACCTCTAATAAATTTGTTGTCCTTGGACATTAGAACTCCTCCTGCTTTAATCTCAAATATTCTTATCTGTACATTATATCAGAGGATTTTAACTATTACTACTTAACTGATAAAATTATATATAAAATTCTCAATAAATATCCGGCAAATCAAAAATACCTACCCTTTCGGGTAGGCAATTAGTTTCCCATCTGTTTAGATAAAAAACCCGCTGCTGTCTGAGTTAGCTTTATTTCAATTTCTCCCATCTTAACATCTTCATCCTTAGACATCAATATTACTGATCCAATAGGATCACCCTGCATGACGATTGGGGTGATAACTTGTGCTGCATATTGGCTTTCATCTTCATCCTCATAATATATTTTTATAGGCTTAGTGTTACTATCAGTTGCATAAGTATTTCTATTTTCTATTACTTTTTCTAAATCAGGACTAACCCTTTTTTCCTGATATTCCTTTCTTGAACCGCCTGATATAGCAATTATTGTATCCCTATCCGAAATCAAAGCTATGTGACCTGAACTATCATATAATGCTTCACAATATTCATTAGCAAATTCATTAAGCTCTCCAATTGGTGAGTATTTCTTTAAAATAACCTGGCCTTCTCTATCTGTAAATATCTCCAAAGGATCTCCTTCCTTAATTCTAAGGGTCCGTCTAATTTCTTTAGGAATTACCACTCTGCCTAAATCATCTATTCGTCTCACAATGCCTGTGGCTTTCAAATTTCCTTACCTCCTTAATCTTGTTAGTAGACTTATTATTTTACTAAACAAGAAAAATTATACATAGACAATTCACAGTTCACAGTTCACAGTTCACAATTCACAATGCACAGTTCACAATGCACAATTAAATAAACTAATTTCCCTCGGATTCCCTGAGAATTACACCTTGGGTGTATGTTTGCAAACTGCGGTCGCTGTGATTCACCAAAAAAACAAGAGGCTAAAAAGGGACCGACCCTTTTTAGCCTTATACTTGTGCATTGTGTATTATTTTAAATACTTCTCCACCTTTGCATTGTTCCTTAACTCTTGAAGCATATCTATATAAGCTTGTTCCTCTAGGATTTTTATAATTTCATCTTCTAGTTCTTCATAGCTATCTAATACTTCAGTTACCTTTATTATATGGTATCCTACTTCTGTCCTTACTAAATCACTTATTTCTCCTTCTTCTAATTCAAAGGCAGCATCTTCAAATTCTGGTATCATAGCGCCTTTTCCAAAGTATTCTAAGTCTCCACCTTGTATGGCAGACACGCTATCAAGTGAATATTCTTTAGCAAGTGATGCAAAATCTTCTCCATTTTTAAGCTTCTCAAGAATTTCATATCCTTCTTCTTCAGTAGCTACTAGGATATGGCTAGCTCTTAAAATAGTCATTGCTTCTTTGTTCTCTAGAAAATATTCTTTAGCTTCTTCTTGGGAAATATTTATATCTTCTAAAAATTTTTCTTTATGTTTTTCCACTAAGATTTCTTTTCCCATATTAGTTTCAATAAATTCTCTAGGTATATCATTGTTTTCTAAAAACTCATCGAAGGCAGCTTCTCCACCTATATTTTGAACATATACATTAATGTTTTCTTCTATTTCCTCATCAGTTACTGTAATGTTCATGTTTTCAGTTTCATTTGACACTATCTTTTCTGTAATTAATTTTTCTAATATATCATTTTTAAGAGCTTCAGCAAATGTCTTTCCATCAGAGCCTACTTGATCAAGGGCCTCTTCTCCTAATTGTTTTTCAAACATTGTTCTATATACCTTATATTCTGCGTCAAATTCTTCCTGTGTTATTCCTACCCCATCCACTGTTGCTACCATGCCTTCAACATTAGGCTTGGAACAGGCTGCTAATGATATTGTCATTATAATAGCAAATAAAAGAAAACTGTATTTTTTTAAACTAAGTATTGATTTTTTCAAATAAAACATCCTCTCATTATCAACTACATTTATTGTACCTTATTTTGTTCATTTAAAAAAGCACTAATTTTTTCTATAAAGTTTCTTAAATCATTTAGGGAATTATTGAATTTAAATAAGAAATACGGATCTTTAGATAAGTTAAAAACAATATTCTTTCTATACTCAGCAGATAAGTACTGTATTAATTCCAAAGTAAGCCTATCTGTAGAAGCAAATTCAATTTTAATATCTTTATCCCTCTCTAGGATGTTCTTAATATGAATCTTACTTGATAATGCTCTAATATAGGAAATGTCCATAAGATTTGTTACTTCAATTGATGGATCCCCAAATCTATCAATAAGCTCATCGAGTAATTCACGATAATCGTCCATATTCTCAATTGAAGATATTTTTTTATAAATCTCTATCTTCTGTTCTTCATCTGGAATATATCTCTTTGGTATGAAACCATCTACTTTAAGATCAATAGTTGTTTCAACTTCTTCAGCAATTTCTTTGCCCTTTAATCTATTAACCGCTTCACTTAAATACTTCACATACAAATCATAGCCAATTGTTTCCATATGCCCATGCTGTGAGTGTCCCATTAGATTACCTGCACCTCTAATCTCTAGATCCCTCATGGCAATTTTATAACCTGACCCAAATTCAGTAAATTCTTTTATTGCTCTTAATCTCTTTTCAGCAACTTCTGGAAGGACTCTATCCCTTTCATAGGTAAAGTATCCATATGCTACCCTGTTAGATCTACCAACCCTACCCCTTAATTGATAAAGCTGTGAAAGCCCCATTTTATCAGCGTTATAAACAATAATTGTATTTACATTGGGTATATCTAGCCCCGTTTCTATAATGGTTGTACAAATAAGCAGGTCTTGCTGCTTATCCATAAAATCAACCATAACCTTCTCCAGTTGCCTTTCAGGCATCTGTCCATGACCAACTGCTATAGTCACTTCTGGTATAAGTTGTCTAAGCCTTGAAGCCATTTGATCAATAGACTCAACTCGATTATATACAAAATAAACCTGTCCCCCCCTGCCTACCTCTTTTAGAATAGCATCCCTAATCATTTGTTCATTATATTCAACAACATAGGTCTGGATAGGATATCTTTCCTCAGGTGGAGCTTCTATAATAGACATATCCCTAATCCCTACTAAAGACATATGAAGGGTCCTAGGTATAGGAGTCGCTGTTAATGTAAGTACATCAACATTTTCCTTTATCTTTTTCAATGTTTCCTTATGTTTTACACCAAATCTTTGCTCTTCATCAATAATCAATAAGCCTAAATCTTTGAAAATAATATCCTTTGACAATAGTCTATGGGTACCAATAACCATATCAACAGTTCCTTTTCTAAGGCCTTCTATGGAAGCTTTTTGTTCACTAGCGCTTCTAAACCTACTTAGCAAGGCAACTTTAATAGGAAAATTTGCAAACCTATCAACTACAGTATTATAATGCTGCTGGGCTAATATAGTTGTAGGAACTAAAAACGCTACCTGCTTACCATCAACAAGCGCCTTAAATGCAGCCCTTAATGCCACTTCAGTCTTACCATATCCAACGTCTCCACAAAGAAGTCTGTCCATTGGCTTTGCTTTTTCCATATCTTCTTTGATTTCTTCAACAGAACGCAATTGTCCTTCTGTTTCCTCATAGGTGAACAAGTCTTCAAACTGTCTTTGCCATGGAGTATCAGGACTAAAAGCATAGCCCTTTAGTTTTTCTCTCTTGGCGTAAAGCTCAACTAAATCATAAGCCATTTCTTCTACAGCCTTTTTGGCTTTTGTCTTAGCCTTTGACCATTCACTACCACTCAGTTTATTTACCTTTGGCTTAGAATCAGAGCCTACATATTTTTGGACCATATTCATCTGATCTATTGGTAAATATAGTTTGTCTTTGCCCTTATATTGAATAGCCAAAAAATCCTTCTTTATACCTTGAATATCTAGCTGTATGACTCCTTCATACTGACCTATCCCATAATTCTCATGGACTACAAAATCTCCCACAGATAAATCTGTTATACTAATTTGTTTTCCCTTGGATTTTTTCTTTTTCTTTAAGGTCCTACTCTTACCTGCTCCAAAAACTTCTTTATCACTAATGACTACAAGTTTGATACCAAGATATTCAAAGCCACCCCTTAAACTTCCTGGTGTTATAAATACTTGACTTGACTTAATATCGGTATTTCTATTGGCAAAAAAACTGCTTTCTATTCCCATTTCCCTTAAGTTAGATTGAAGTCTCAATCCTCTTTCTTCAGTTCCAGAAAGAATAACTACCTTATACCCTCTGTATCTATAATGAACTAAGTCCTCTTTCAACAGATCCATTTTGGAATGATAAGAAGACAAGGACTTGGAAATGAAATTCGCTATGGACTTAGCTTTAAAATTAGAGTCTTCCTTTAACAAAGTGCTTTTAATAAGACATTGTTTTTCCTTTATGTTTGCTAATAAATCCTTATATTTCCAGTACAAGTCAATATGATTTGGAAGAACTTCACCTATTTCTAATAGTTCCTTAAACTTTATTATAAAATCTTCTTTAAAATTCTTAGTAGTCTCTTCTACTCTTTTGGATTCGTCTATTAATACTAGCAAGTCATCACTAAAATAGCTTATTAGATTATCTAAGTATTCTTCAGGTAGATAGGGAATTATCATATCTCTGTTTGCCATGTACATATTTTCATTTAATAATTCAATATACTTAGAGAATTTCTCTATAGATGTTTTTACAGTTTCATTACTGTCTTTTTTTGAACTAAGACTCTTTATTTCTTTTTCTAGATTCTTAATTATCTGCCCCTTATATTGATCGACTATCAATATTTCTTTTACTGGTGGAATTGTCACCCTATCTTCTATATCTATAGATCTTTGTGTCAATAAATCAAAAGTTCTAATCGAATCTACTTCAGTATCAAATAGTTCTACTCTATATGGGTTTGTACTATTTGGTGGAAAAAAATCTATAATTCCACCTCTTATACTAAATTGACCTACACCTTCAACCATAGCTACTCTTTCATAGCCTGCACTAATGAATGTAGATATTGTCTTTTCTAAATCTATATCTTTCCCTAGTTCAAATATTTGAGTATACTCTTTAAAAATCTCTGGACTTGGAATTTTGTCAAGCAATGCACCTATTGGACAAATAACTATCAAGTTTTCATTATTAATAAGCCTTGATAAGATATGCAACCTCTCAATAGATCTTTCAAAACTTACAGCATCCACATCATAATATAGAACCTCTCTCTTAGGGAAAAGGACTACATCTGAAAACCCTAAATTTCTGATGTCATCATATAGGTTTTTACTTTTCACATCATCATATGTTATTAACAAGATCCCTCTACCTGTATGCTCTTTTAAAGCATAGGAAAAATGCCCCAAATTCTCATCTATGATCCCATAGGTGGAAATTGGAGTTATCTTATCATTTAAATCCCTTAATAGCTTCTCATAAGAATCTAAGTTTCTCAGGGGATCTATTAAAAAATCATTCATATAAATACTCCTTATTTTGAACTATCAATACACACAAAAACACCCTAAGCCCAGATTTAATCCTGGGCTCTATTTTTTATATTAAATTTATTCATTGCTGCATTTATATCTTCTTTAATAATAGTTTCTACCGCTTCAGCCGCACTTAAATAGGCAGCTTCCATATCAATTTGTTCATCCTTTGAAAATCTGCTTAATACAAAATCTGCTAAATCTTGGTTTTCATGTTTTTTCCCTATGCCAATTTTCACCCTAGGAAATTCGTCACTTTGAATATGATATATGATTGATTTTAAGCCATTATGAGACCCAGAACTACCTTTCGCCTTAACACGAATAGTAGCAAAATCAATATCTATATCATCTACTATTATAATAATATTCTCTATAGGCAATTTATAGAAGTCAACTATCTCTCTTACTGTAATCCCACTATTGTTCATAAAGGTTTGTGGTTTTACTAAGATTACCTTTTCTGAACCTATATTGCCTTCTCCAAAAACTGCCTTAAACTTTATTTTATTTATAGAAATATTATACTTTTTTGAAAGGATATCTATTGTATTAAAACCAGCATTGTGTCTTGTATTAGCATAATCCTTCCCTGGATTACCCAATCCTATAACAACATACAATCTATCTATTTCCTCCTCACTTATTCAAAAAGAATGCTTACTGATGTCCCTGAATTTATATTTCTTATTGCTTTAGCAAATAGGGGTGCAACACTAACTACCTTTATCTTGTCATTTTTACACTCTTCAGTTAAACGAATAGTGTCAGTTATTACAAATTCTTCCAATTCAGATCCGCAGATTCTTTCCACTGCAGGTCCAGATAAGACACCATGAGTAGCACATCCATAAACACTTTGTGCTCCAAAACTCTTTAAAACACTAGCAGCCTTTACGACTGTGCCTGCTGTATCTATTATATCATCTACAATAATTGTATTTTTCCCTTTTATATCACCAATTATGTTCATAACTTCAGATTCATTTGGTTTTGGTCTTCTCTTTTCAATTATTGCTATAGGTAAATCTAAAGTACTAGCAAAGTTTCTAGCCCTTGTAACTCCCCCTAAATCAGGAGATACCACAACTGTATCAGTTCCTTTTAAAAACTCAAAATAATTAGTCAATATAGGTATTGCAGACAAATGATCTACTGGAATATCAAAATATCCTTGTATTTGTCCAGCATGCAAGTCCATAGTAACAACTCTATCTGCACCAGCAGTATGCAATATATCTGCTACTAACTTAGCTGTAATTGGTTCTCTAGGCTTAGTCTTTCTATCTTGCCTTGCATAACCATAGTATGGAATAACTGCGTTAATTCTTCCTGCTGATGCTCTTTTACAAGCATCTATCATTATTAATAACTCCATTAAATTATCATTAACAGGAGAATGTGTTGGTTGAATAATAAATACATCACAACCTCTAACAGTTTCATCTATTGTTACATTTATTTCTCCGTCACTAAAATTAGATACAACACATTTTCCTAAGTTAATATTTAGCTCTTTACAAACTTTTTCAACGAATTCTTTATTAGCGTTGCCAGTGAAAATTTTAACCACACCAAAATGCTGGTTCATTTAAGCTTCCTCCTTGATTTTATTTGTGCTTTTTTAAGCCTTTATCTTCTACCCATCCTGTTTTATTTACCTGCCTTGCCCTAGCAATAGATAAATCTCCTTCACCTACATCCATAGTAATAGTTGATCCCGCAGCAACATAGCCCCATTCAGATACATGAACCGGTGCTACAATATTGGAATTGCTTCCAATAAATGCATTGTCATCAATTATTGAACGAAATTTTTCTCTTCCATCATAATTAACAAAGACAACACCGCATCCAATATTTACATTAACTCCTACATCTGCGTCACCAACATATGATAAATGACTAGCCTTAGAATTGTCTCCTAAAGTAGAATTCTTTATCTCTACAAAGTTTCCTATTTTAATATTATTGCCCAATTTACTATTTGGTCTTAAGTGGGCATAAGGACCAATATGACAATTATCACCAACAATGCTATCTTCTATTAGGGTAGATTCAATATCAACACCACTACCTATGCTGCTATCAACAATTCTTGTAGTACCTCTTAAAGTACAATTGTCGCCTATAGTAGTAGTGCCTTCGAGAACAACACCTGGATAAATAATAGTATCTCGTCCTATCTTTACATCTTTTTCAATATAAACGCTATTAGGATCTACAAGGGTTACACCATCAAGCATAAAATTATTGTTAATTCTCTTTCTCATTTCAGCTTCGCATAGAGAAAGTTGAACTCTTGTATTTACACCAAAAATCTCAATGGAATCCTTAATATTATAAGCACCAACTTTATATCCTTCATTGTTTAAGATACTTATAGCATCTGTTAAGTAGTATTCCTTTTGGGAATTATTGTTGTCTATTTTGCTTAAAGCATATTTTAATGCTCTTCCATTAAAGCAATAGATTCCAGAATTAACTTCCTTTATTTGCAATTCTTCATTGTTAGCATCTTTTTGTTCTACTATCTTTAGTATATCTTCAGATTCTTTTCTGACTACTCTCCCATAGCCTGTAGCATCTTCTAAAGTAGCAGTCAAAACTGTACCTGAGAATTTACCTTCTTTGTGATAATCTATTAATTCCTTAATTGAATTATCTGTTATTAATGGAGTATCTCCACATAGGATAGTAACAATACTATCATCTGGTATTTCATCAATAGCTTGTATTACTGCAAAGCCAGTCCCATAAGGAGCCCCCTTATATATAGGTTGTTCCTTAAAAGAAATACTCGCATCTTTGTAATAGTCTAAGATTTTTTCTTTACCATGACCTACAATTACTATATTCTTATTTATTTTAGCTTTTGAGCAAGCATTTAAAACATAAGTTAATAAAGGTTTACCACAAATTTTATGCAATACCTTTGGGGTATTGGATTTCATCCTTGTTCCTTCTCCAGCTGCCAATATAATTGAAATATTTATATATATCACCTCAATTCTAGTACTTTCATATACTATTTTACCTTATTTTTATAATTAGTCTATACATATTAAGCTTAAAAAAGAAAATTTAACTTTTGTCAATGTGATAAAGGTACAAAAAAGTAAAGAGAGCCATTAATAGGCTCTCAATTACTCTGTCGCTAAGATTTTTTCATACTCTTCAAAGACCGCATCTTGAATCTTTTGCCTAGTGGCGGCATTAATAGGGTGAGCGATGTCTCTAAATTCACCGTCAGCCATTTTCCTGCTTGGCATAGCTATAAACAATCCATTCTGCCCTTCAATGATCTTGATGTCATGAACTACAAACTCATCATCAAAAGTAACAGAAACAATTGCTTTCATCTTGCCATCCTCTGCAACCTTTCTTACCCTAACGTCTGTAATCTTCATTGTCATTCACCACCTTATATTTTGTAGATGATACTTGTTTTATATATTCTACATAAATTTTGAAAATCCTTCTTTTTTTTGAAAGTTTTTTGAAATTTCTTCAATTTATATTAAATTCCTTTAAGTAATTGAAATTATTCTTCTTTATTATAATTTTTAATATGATATAATTTGCAGTGACATCAATATTAATTATGAATACTATAATATTAGAATAAATGGTTATAATATAGATATAACGAGGTTTAGGAGGAAGCAAAACATGTTCGAATTTTTATTAAAGGAACACAAATACTCACATATTCATTTTATTGGAATAGGTGGCATTAGTATGAGTGGCTTAGCAGAAATCCTATTGGATAAAGGCTATAAGGTAAGTGGTACAGATACAAAAGAAAGTGGAATAATAAATAGATTAATAGATCTTGGAGCAAAAATATACATAGGACACAATGAAGACAATATCAAAGGAGCAGATTTAATTATCTATACAGATGCTATTGCAAAAGATAATGTTGAATTAATAGCAGCAAGCAATTCTGCTG
>JAAYNS010000122.1 GCA_012520755.1 Tissierellia bacterium | reverse complement strand
GAACAAAATATTGATTTAGCAAAGAGGGTGGTGGAGGGCGACAGAGACATAAATGAAAAGGAAAAAGAAATTGAGACTGGATGCCTTAGACTAATATTACGCCAACAACCTGTGGCTAAGGACTTGAGGCTAGTATCTGCTGCATTAAAAATGATAACAGATATGGAAAGGATAGGAGATCAAGCCCAAGATATTGCAGAAATAACCATTAGATTAGAAAAGCAAACTTATATAAAAGAGCTAGTCCATATACCTCAGATGGCACACGAAACAACAAAGATGCTTAGAAGTAGTATAGATGCTTTTGTCAAAAGGGACATAGACTATCTTGTGAAAGTAATTCAAAATGATGACATAGTAGATGGTTTATTCAATACAATAAAGGATGAGTTAGTTGATATAATTATAGAAAACATAGACCATAGTGAACAGGCAATTGATTTATTGATGATTGCAAAATATCTTGAGAGAATAGGGGATCATTCCCAAAACATTGCAGAATGGGCGTATTTTGCAATAACTGGACAGCATTATAGTGGACCTAAATAATAAAAAAGCTGACTGTTAAGGGGATAGAAAGAGAGAGTCTTTACCAAATAAGAAGAGGTGAATATATGTCTATAATCTATTGCATAGAAGATGATGAAAGTATAAGAGACCTGATAATATATGCACTTAATAAGAATGGATTTGAAGCAAAGGGATATGAGAGTGGGGAAATATTATATGACAATCCTGAGCCAGATTTGATTATTTTAGATATTATGCTACCTGGAGATGATGGATATACTATCCTTGAAAAGTTAAAAGAAAATGATAAGACTTCAAATATTCCAGTTATTATGCTAACTTCAAAAACCAATGAATTTGACAAAGTTAAAGGATTAGATTTAGGTGCAGATGATTATATTGAAAAACCCTTTGGGGTAATGGAACTAATATCTAGAATTAAGGCGGTTCTTAGAAGGACAACTAAATCAAAAGATGGTCACGATAAAATATGCGTGAGCAACCTATGCATTGATAATGGCAAACATGTAGTCACTGTAGAGGACAAAGAGGTAACTCTAACATATAAGGAATATGAGTTGCTCTATTACTTAATGAAAAATAAAGGTCTAGTCATTTCAAGAAACAAATTGATTAGTGAAGTATGGGGTTATGACTTTGAAGGAGAAAGCAGGACTGTTGATGTACACATAAGGACCTTAAGATTAAAATTAGGTGAGGCTGGAAAGCTAATTCATACAATTCGCAGCGTAGGATACAAGTTAGAGGAATAAGAATGGGAAAGATAATTTATCGTAGTTTAATCATTCTTGCAGCTATAGTTACTATCATTACCTTCCTTGTCCTAACCCTTTTGTTTTATGAAATAAGTAAAAGCATGGCAGATGAAATAGATTTATCCACTTTATTTATAATGATGATACCAGTTATGATTAGTATAATGGTGCTAATATTAGTATTTGTAAATATCTTATCATCTAAATTAACGACCAAAATTCTAGAACCTGTTCATACAGCTACACATAAAATAGAAAGTATCCTTACAGGAGAAGAAGTAGAAATGGTATCTACTTATTCAGAATTGGAACCTTTTATTAGAACCATTCAAATTCAAAAAGAAGAAATTGCCATGTCAATTTCTAAAATAAAAGAATCTGAAAAATATAGGAGGGAGTTTACAGCCAATGTAACTCATGAACTAAAAACACCCCTTACTTCAATAAATGGTTATGCAGAGATGATAGCATCAGGCATTACTAATGAGGAAGAAAACAAGAAATTTTCAAGTGTTATTTTAAAAGAAGGAACAAGATTATTAGAATTAATAGATCAAATTTTAGATTTGTCTAAGGTTGAAAGCCAAATAACAGAATCCAAAGAGTCATTTGAAGAAGTAGATATATATGAAATAGCTAAGGATCTTGTTTCAAGATTTGAACAAAGGGCAAGTTCAAAAAATATAGATTTAGGATTAAGTGGCAAAGTCTCAGTCATTAATGGTAATAAAGGTATGATTCGGGACATGTTATCCAATATTTTAGATAATGCAATAAAGTATAATAAAGCTGATGGTAAGGTTAGAATTAATATATTAGATAGTAAAAATGAAGCTATTATCAGCGTAATAGATACAGGCATGGGCATACCTATAGAGGATAGGGATCGAATATTTGAAAGATTTTATAGGGTTGATAAATCTCGGTCAAAAAAGATAACAGGAACAGGAATTGGATTATCTATAGTAAAACATATAGTTGAATACCATAATGGTAGTATTGTATTAAATAGTGAGCTGAATAAAGGAACGGACATAGAAATTCATCTGCCAAAATAAAAAGTCAAGATACTTGCACAATATGTAACTTAATGGTATAATTGTTGTTTGTAAAGATGAAAATTTGAATAAAATTTTCTCCTTGCTCTATTGTTAACAATAGGGCCGATAGTCCATAGGGAGGTGAAATGAATGAGAAAATATGAAGCTATGTTTATATTTTTACCAACTTTAGAAGAGGAAAAAAGAAGTCAGCTATTCAATAGATTCAAAGGTATTATCGAAGAAAATGGCTCTGTTACATCAGTTGATGAATGGGGACTTAGAAAATTAGCATACCTTATTGATGATATTGGCGAAGGATACTATGTATTAGTTAATTTCCAATCCACACCAGAAGTGGTTAAAGAAATGGATAGGGTTGCGAGAATTTCAGACGGCATTATGAGGCACATGATCATTAGAGAAGAAGAATAATCTAAGGGATGGTGGTTTTATGAATAATGTTGTATTAATAGGTAGATTAACTAAGGATCCAGAACTTAGATATATACCTTCTGGTACAGCTGTCACAAGATTTAGATTAGCTGTGGATAAAGGTTTATCTAAAGAGAAAAAACAAGAGTTGGAATCGAGAAATCAGCCAACAGCTGACTTTATTAGTATCGTAGTATGGGGAAAAATTGCTGAAAACTGTGCTAATTACTTAACTAAGGGAAAATTAGTTGGAGTACAAGGCCGTATTCAATCAGGAAGCTATGATGCAAGTGATGGTACAAAGAGATACACCACTGAAGTTGTAGCCAACCAAGTTGAATTCCTTGAATGGGGCGATAGCACTAATAGACCTTCTGGAGGATATGGGGGATCTTTCAATGATTCTTCAAACAATTTTCCAGATATAGAAGGTTTCCATCCTATAGATAATGACGATATTCCATTCTAAAGAAGGAGGGAAAAAGGTGGAAAGAAGATATAAACCAAGAAAAAGAATTTGTGCATTTTGTGCAGATAAGTCAAAATCAATTGATTATAAAGATATAAATAAGCTAAAAAAACATATTACTGAAAGAGGTAAAATTTTACCAAGAAGAATTTCTGGTAACTGCTCAAAACATCAAAGAGAATTAACAATAGCAATAAAAAGAGCAAGACAAGTAGCCTTACTTCCATACAGTGCTGAATAAGAGAGGATAACCTCTCTTTTTTTGTGACCTACAGTGACTTGTTGAGTGCTTTCCTCAAGAAAAGCACTTTAATATCCAGATGCAAAAATTTAGTTATTTTGCCGATTATTATGTTTGACTAATTATTTATTACTTTATATTATATTAGCAAGACCTTTTCAAAAATATAGAGTATAATAAAACATATATGCCTTTTCCATGACAGATTAGTGAGGTGAGGAAATTGAATGATGACAATTTTAATGATGATATATTGGAAGTTATAGGGATAATGGGCTTTATGATAGTATATGCCTTATTAGGTGTATATAGCATGCCCTTGTTGTTATTCTTATTTCCAACTCCTTTTATCTATATAGGGGTCAAGAAAGACTTAAAAACAGCTATTATAAGCATAACTATTACATCTATATTAGTAGGACTAATTGCAGATACATATAGTGGTATAGTTCTTTTCCAACTATTTATGCCCTTGTCATTGGTAATCATTTATGAAATCTTAAATAGAAGAAAATTTGCTGAAATAATGAGTTATTCAACTGTTGTATTTTTCATTTCTTGTTTACTATTATATGGATTAGTACAAGATGTAACTGGTTCAAGTATCATAAGCCAATTGGAGGAAAGTTTTAGAGAAATAGTAAACGCCCAAGTAGAAATCTTTAGGGAAAGTGGATTCACAAATTATGAATTGTCAAGAACAAAGGCCCAATTAGAAAATACATATAGCTATATGCTGTCTATAATTCCTGCAATACTTATTATCCTATCCATGTTTGTAAGTTATATAAATTATTATGCTTCTGTAGTAGTTTTAAGACGCTTCGGTATTGGGGTGGAATTAACTCCAAGTTTTTCTGGCATTAAATTGCCAAGGAATATAGTTCCTGTAAGTATTGTAGTTTTTATAGTTTTTTATCTTGCAAGGGGCTTGAATATACCAAAATATGAAGCTATCATGCTAAATACCATAGTCTTCACCTGGTTTATATTCTTCATACAAGGTCTGTCTCTTGTTTATTATCTTATGGTGAAATATAAATTTAAAACACTAACACGAATAATAATAGTTATATTGCTTATATTTATTCTTCCAGTAGGAAGCCTATTATCCTTTATAGGATTTCTTGATACAATATTTGATTTTAGGAAAAGTAATAAGCTGAAGTCTTAATAGGGGGTTACTATGAAAAATAAAAAAATATTTATATGGTCTGATACCTACAGATATTTAATATTTATAGGGATACTGGTCATGATTATTGCTTTCTATCAGCCTATTATAGCCATAATAGCAGCTATAATTTCCTTATATCTAGTTTATTATGCTATTAGGAGCAATTATGAAAAGAATAAAGAATTCACACAGTATATTGAAGAATTAACAGATGAATTTGATTCAGCAGCAAAGCATGCCATATTTAATATGCCATTTCCTCTTGTATTAATTGATGAATTAGGATCTATTAAGTGGTATAATACTCCCTTCTTAGATCTCTTAGTAGAGAAAGAGATATTAAACGAAAGACTACATGAATTAATACCAGATTTAGAATTAGAAGACATTTTAGAAAGAGATGAAGACAATCCAATAGATATAAGTTACGGTGACAAATTTTATAAAATATATCCTAACTTTGTAGAAACAAAGAAAAACAATACAAAAAGTACCACCATAATGCTTTATTGGGTTGATAATACTGATTATGTATTGTTAGATGACATATACGAAAAAGAAAAGACAATAGTAGGTTTAATATATGTTGATAATTATGATGATGTAAAGAATAGTACTCCAGATATAAATAGGCCTTTAGTGCTAGCAGAGATTGATAAAAGTATAAATGCCTACTTTTCAGAATACGACGGAATAGTAAGAAGATATGAAAGTGATAAATACTTGGTCATAATTAATAATGAGGCTTTTATAGACATTGAGAGAAGAAGGTTCGATTTATTAGATAAGATGAGAGAACTCAATATTGGTAATACCATACCCATAACATTAAGTATGGGTATAAGTTCTACAGGCAGAAGCCTTAATGAG
>JAAYNS010000121.1 GCA_012520755.1 Tissierellia bacterium | reverse complement strand
TATTGCGATATATGCTTGAATTGTGGAGAGATAATACGGTTCTTCATAAAGGAAGATACCGATAAAAAATGGATTAAAAAACCGGGCTCATTAGGCTCAAAGTAAATAGCGACACATCATTTATATTATACACCCCACAGTATTACATATTTTTGAGAGAGATTAAAAATCTTGATTAGTATTTTAGTCATATCTTTACCTTACGAAAACGGCGTTTATTTCGAGATTTATGATAATAGGATTTAAGTAAAATACACTATGAAATCATTTATAAATAATACATCTACTGTAATATTTAGTACAAATACCATGTCAAACACAGATTGTTTACACTAGCATTACAATTTTACTTCATCGAATTAATTTGATGTTTTCATGTTATAATTATAACGAGGCGAAAAGATGTCCACAACTTCTGTAAGTGGGTGGATTTCCGTGGTCTATTTCTATGCCGGCCCATGTGTGCTTTCAATCTAAGGAGGTATTAATAATGATTATAAGGAAACCTTTATCTGTAATTTTTATACTGTTTGTATTGTTAATGAATATTGGCAATATAAGTTATGGAAATGCAGCGGAACCACCCTCTTTAATGATAATAGTAGCTAATGCTCCTGAAGATTTAGAAATCAGCATTGGAAAGGATGATACATATACTGATGCTAAGGTAATTGATAAGGTAATTGAAAAGTATTATTACTTTTATTATCGAGATACAAAGGAAATCTCTGACTACATTTTAAATGTTAAAACAAATAACCTTGAGTATGAAGTAAGTTTTGAAAAGCCATTATATTCTTATCAAAACATTTACAGCCTAAATTTAGACTCCCAAACACTTATTCCTGGCAAGTCTATGTCAAGGTCTATTACACTAGTGTCTATGCGTATTATAATAACATTAATAATTGAAGGAATAGTATTCTGGCTATTTGCTTTTAGACAAAGAAGGTCATGGAAGATATTCCTAATAATAAATCTTATAACTCAAGGAGCCTTGAATATTTGGATTAATAGTTTGTTTCCAATACAAAGCTATTTGTTTATCGGATTAATATTTCTTGAACTACTTATTCTTATAGCTGAAAGCATTGTAATACTATTAAAGATTAAGGAACATAGAAAAGGGAGAAAGCTACTGTATGTCATTTCAGCCAATCTCTTAAGTTTAGTAGCTGGTGGTTATATACTTACAATACTGCCATTTTAACTAACTTTCTTTAAGACAAGCTAATGAGCTAGTAGTTAGTTCCCTATTTGAAATTGTATGTGGAAAAATATAAATATTTACAAGGATTATAAAGTTTGGCGTTAATGATTTTACTTATTAAAACCAAACTTTATTAAAATTCAAAAGTTAATAGATTGTTAATAATTAGTTTAGAGTTATTCAAGAGACATGATGTAATATATAATTGTACTACATTAAGGTTTATGATTTTGTGGTGATTAATAATAGGATAGGGAGGATCGATAAATGAAATTTAATAAAAAGTCAAAGATATTTGGCATGTTTGTCCTTGGTGCGGTGCTTTTATTAACATCAGCTTTTGCTGATATAGCTCTTGGCTCAGGCTACTACAATCTAAAAACCTCTATAAAGACAACAGCTGCTGAATTAACGGATGGTGTTGACAATTTTAGCGTTGATCTTATTGCAACTGCCAAAGTTGATGGTAAGGTTTTTGCTGAGTCAATTAGTAATATAAAATATGATATTAATAAGCAGGCTATAGAAATTAGTGGTACAGATTTACAAAAAGGAAAAACCATTGAAAATTATTCATATCATGATGAAAATCAAAGAATATATAAAAACTTTGAGGATGGATCATACAGCGTTATAGAGAGACATAAGTCTAGGAAAAATGATCATAAGATAATTGAGAATCCTTTTGAAGAAGAACAGGCTATAGATGCAGAAACGATTATGGATGCACTTGTAGGTGGTTTAGAAAATTTAATCCAAATTGAGGAAACAGACAATAAGAAGATTTATATTGGAAACATATCAGATAAGGAAATTCCTTCACTAGTAAATGCTATTTCATCCTTTGTTTTTAAGTATTCATTACTTGATGAATGGACGGTGGAAAGGCTAAATATTCCTTCTCCTAAATCAAATATATATGTTAAAGAAGCATCAGGAAAGGCAATTGAAAATGAAGAAGGTATTCTAGAAAGCAGTATCTTTACCGCAAGTATGTCTGCTAAGGATAGCAAGGGGATTGAACATATTTATACTGTGGAGTTTTCGATTGATATAAAGGATATCAATAGTACCCTAGTATCTGCTCCAAATTTAGATGGTAAAGAGGTAAACTATACTAAAGAAGGCTATGAATTTGATGAAAAATTCATAGGACAATATAAAAGCAATATTGTAGAAGTAGAGGGTAATTCCTTTGTGAAACGTGGTGAGAGAATTATAGAGATAACTTCTGTTGCAAATGGAAATTTAAAAGGTAGCTATTATGAAGTTTATGATGATGGATATGAAACCAATAGCCTAGGAAGCTTTGAGTTTAGCTCTAATTATGATGAGTCAGAACACTATACAATAATAAACTATAGGAACAGTAAGGGCGAGATGAAACAGGGGGTTATGCATCGTTCAAACATGCAAGATCTTTATGTATCATTTGGAGTAGAAATTGATGGGGATGGCAGAGGATACAGATCTGATATTAGCGACGATAGCTTTACTAGTGAGTTTGTAAGAGTATTTGAATAGTAAAGGCGCAAAGGCCTTGTCCTTTGCGTCTCAAACCTATTTTAAGGAGGACATGTATTGGATAAAGCTATAGTAATTGAAAATCTTTCAAAAACATATAAAAATGATCGTGGGATACAGGATATAAATTTAGAAGTTGAGCGAGGAGAGATATTTGGATTTCTAGGACCTAATGGAGCTGGCAAGAGTACTGCAATGAAAATTATGGTAGGCCTTATGAAAGCTGACAAAGGTGATGTTTGGATAAATGGTTATAGCGTAACAAAAGACTATGAACAAGCAATGAAAAATGTAGGCAGCATAATAGAAAACGTGGTGCCTTTTTCCTATTTAACAGCCTATGATAATATGAAATTATCCGGACGCTTTAATAGTCAAATCGATGAAGGTATAATTGATAATTGTCTAGAAATTACAGGACTTATTAAATACAAAAATGAAAAAGTAAAGAATTACTCCTTAGGAATGAAACAAAGACTTGGTCTTGCTATGGCCATTTTATCAAAACCTAATATTCTAATTTTAGATGAACCTTTTAATGGATTAGATATACAAGGTATGGTTGAAATGAGAGAATTAATAATAAACTTGTCAGCCCAAGAGAATACAACATTTTTTATATCCAGCCATTTGATACATGATATAGAACTTACATGTAATAAAGTAGGGATTTTATATAATGGCAAACTTTTAGGTGTAGATAGCACAAAGAACATTTTAAAGAATTATTCTTCCTTGGAGAATTACTATTTAAGTGAGGTAGATTTAAATGGAGACTCTTAAAGCAGTATACATAAATGAGATATTTAAAATATCTAAAAAGAAAAAGTTTTTTCTGGCTTTGATTTTTTCCTTTTTTTCAGTCATTGTTGCTGCAATTGCAGTGTATTTTCTTAACAACTTTGCAGGGATACGTATAACAGGAAGTTCTGATTTTTCCATTATGGTTTTATCCGTATTAAGCTATACCTTGTTTCCCCTTTTTATTGCCTTTATCTGTATTGATATGTTTGTAGGGGAGTTTGTAGACCAAACTATAAAGCTAACTTTGACTTGCCCAGCACCCAGATTTAAAGTATTTTTGGGAAAAATTCTTGCTATTGCCAGCTTTATAATGACAAATCTATTTTTTGTCATGGTTTCATCCCTCCTAGTCTCCATATTTGTAAGTAGTAGCATGCCAAATTTAATAAAAGTATTTTTAGCCTATATAATGGAGTTTTTCCCCCTTTTTGTCTTTGCTTTAATGGTTGTTTTGATTTCAAATATTGCAAAGGGAACAACCAGTGCATTCATGTTTACTATATTCATCTTTTTAGTTTTTAATGGATTAGGCTTTGTTTTTCCATATTTTAAGAGTCTGTTTTTTACCTCTAGCTTTGATTGGTATACCTTATTTTTAGGAAGTTATATAAATTCTAGTAAGATAATTAGGTTATTCCTAATTTTACTTGGATACAGTATAATGTTATTTACAGCAGGCTATTATCTATTTGAAAAAAAGGATATATAGGATGATTATATGAACTTAAAACAAAGATTTTTAACCCAAAGCACCATAATTCTAATAGGAACAATTGTTATTACATGCTGTTTTGGATTTGTTTATACATACTTTTATAGTTTGTTAAGTAAATCACCAGACTCTAGTGGCGTTAAGCACAGGGCTATTGTTGTTATGGAGAATGACAGGGTTTTATACAAGAGTGAAGATTTTAGCATGTTTCAAATTAAAGAAATATTAATGAATATTAGTGTTGGAAACAATTATTATGAATATAACAATAGAAAATTTACTATAGATGAAGAAGACTTTACCCATGAGGATGGGGATAAATATAAGATAATTACACTTAATCAAGTTGTAGATGAAAATTATTATTATAAATCCCTGATCGCTTTTGTCTTTATGACCTTCTTAATCGTCTTTATAATAGCAAGTTTAATTGTCCAAAAACAAAATATGAATAATATTATGATTCCTATTGTTGATTTAACAGAGAAAACAGAGAAGTTAAGAAATGGTGAACTTGACACTGCAATTACAGATAAGGGATATGGTGAAATTAGAGAGCTTGGAAGTGCTATTGAACAGTTGCGGATTCAGTTGAAAAATTCTCTCTATTACCAAGAAAAAGTTGATGACAATAGAAAATTTTTAATATCAAGTATATCCCATGACTTAAAAACGCCTGTAACTTCTATAAGAGGATATATTGATGGAGTTCTTGATGGTGTTGCAGATACTGATGAAAAGAGAGACTACTATTTAACCAAGGCTATTGAAAAAACAAAGATGATAGATACTATGATTGAGGACTTATTGTTGTACTCCAAATTAGATTTAAAGCAAATGGAGTTCGAAAAAGAAAAGATAGATATTGTGAAATATATGAAAGATTGTATTGATGATAGCTTAACAGATTTCAAACTGGAAAATAAAAGTATAGTTTTTGAAAACAAGCTTTCAGCGGAAACCTTTGTTATTATAGATGTAGAAAAGTTTAAACGTGTTGCCCAAAATATTGTAGACAATGCTAAGAGCAATATAGAAGAACAAGTAGGTCAGCTCAAGATAATATTAAGGGAAACGAGTTCTTCAGTCATAATCGAGTTTAAAGATAATGGTAAGGGAATTAACAAACAGGATTTACCACATATTTTCGATAGATTCTATAAATCAGATACAGCAAGAGAAGTTAAGGGTTCAAGCGGCTTAGGCCTTGCAATTGCTAAACAAATTGTAGAAGGATTAGACGGACGAATTTGGGCAATTAGTGAAGCTAGCCAAGGGGCTTCAATTATCATTTCTTTAAAAAAGATGAAAGATAAAAAGCACTGAAGAGGACGATTTTTGACCTGTTAAAGATGAGGTGAGTATTAGTTGAAAAGGATTTTAATAATTGAAGATGATAAGAGCATATCAGAACTTCAAAAAGACTATTTGGAAATGAGCGGTTATGAAGTTGTTTGTGCCTTTGATGGAAAAAGGGGTTTTGATTATATTAATAATGATAAATTTGATTTGATTATTTTAGATTTAATGCTACCCCAAATAGATGGTTTTGATATATTGAGGGAAATATCCAAAACATCACAAATACCTATACTTATTGTATCTGCTAAATCCGATGAGACTTATAAGATTAAAGGTTTAAACTTGGGTGCTAACGATTATATAACTAAGCCATTTAGCATGGGAGAGCTGGTAGCAAGGGTCAATAGTCATATAAAGACCTATGAAAAGCTTAAGAATAATAATCAAGAAAGGCTAATAGTTGCTGGAGCCTTATCTATAGATAAAGAAGATCGTCGAGTTTACATTGACGATAATGAAGTGTTTTTAACACAAAAAGAATTTGATTTGCTCTTATTCTTGGCAGAAAATCCAAATAGGGTTTTTTCTAAAGAAGATTTATTTGAAAAGGTATGGGGATATGATGCACTGTCAGATACAACAACAATTACTGTACATATTGCAAGAATAAGAGAAAAGATTCAACCTAATCCAACATGCAGACACTACATTGAAACAGTATGGGGGACAGGATATAGGTTTAGAATCTAGATTGTGTATTATTTAACAAAGAGCAAGGACAGGTAAAGTCGTTATTGCAGCTAAGTTCAAGCTATTGAAAAACTGTTTTGAGTAAATTCTCTTTCCCTGGGAAAGAGCCTAAATAATTCTATGTCATTAAGAGGGGGATGGCCAAGATGGAAAAAAGAGTCTTTATTGTAATTATATTAATTATTGGAGTGTTTGCACTTGTTGGATGCAGCAGTGTTTTTAATGAAATAAAAGATGAGGATATGACTGTTGAAGATTATGCATGGGGATTTATTGATAAGGAAATTGAAATGTACGAGAATGCGGAATATGGTGGTTTTAAGGTAATTGATAAAAAGATTATTAGTTTAAAGCGATTATCTAGCTTTGATAATATCCTTTCAAATCCTGTAGAATTATGGAGACTAGAATACAGGTTAAAACCTGAGAACATAGATGAAGTAATGGTAGCAGGAGGTATGCAAGTCGAAGATGGATGGATAACTGAAGATAGTAGCATGGGCAAGCCAAATCTAGTCTTTACTTATGAAGGGGATAGATTAATATATTTAGGAAATGCAAACACATTGGAATTTGAAATAAATTCACTATCTACACAAGAAGTAGCAATACGTATTCTATTAGAAAACTTGGATGTTTTACCAAAGGAAACCTATGATAGTAGTCATGTTCTCATAAAATTCCCACTATCCACTGGGGAAACTTCACAACTACTACTATCTCAACCAGTTAGTCAAGGTCCTAATGGTATATGGGTGGTAGAGAGGTGGATGGATGGCAATGGTACTATATATCATGAAATCCCATATTTTGAAGAAAATATAAAAATACAAGATTATTATGAGAATTTACAAGAGCAAGTTGATAATGGTCATAATCCTTGGATGCTAGATCCTGTGGAAGTGGGCTACGATTATATAATAAACACCTTAGGACAAGTTTTAGTTAAGACTGATGACTTAGAAGTGATTAATCCAGCCACAATTGATGATTTCCTAACCACACCTATAAGCCATTATATTGGCTATATACCAGAGATGAATTCTGATAATGGACTATTTCATTTTGATAAGGTAGAATATTTAACCACTGAAGATGAGGAGAGGGCAGCAGAATTAAATATAGATATAAATCAAGATATGCCTTCAGGTTTCTATATATACAATAAAGATAAGTACCCTATGGTTTTTGAGGTTTGTGGTGAAACTAAATTTCTAATTCTAGATTTAAATGATTTATCTAATCATATATCAGTTTCTAAAAGAGATTTTATTGAATATAATAATTCTACAAACAATAGTGTATTGTTTCATCTTTATACAAAGGATGGGTATGTAACAGAGATCAAAGAACAATACTTACCATAAACAAAGGAGTTAAAAACATGATTAGCTATTTGCTTGTAACTGCCTTAAGTTTTTATTTGCTTCCATTATTTATTCAAGATACTGGAACAGGTATGATGATACTACTAGTTGTAATGCCCTTAATTTGTTTTGTTAACTCAGTCTTTTATGGACTAAAGTATACATTTAATTGGGTGTATCCCATAATTGTAGCAGTATTATTTGCGCCAACAATTTTCATTTATTATAACTATACAGCTTGGGTGTATATAGTAGGATATGGGATTATTGCCTTAATTGGTAATTATATTGGAATGATATTTCATAGGCAGGGAAGATAGTATTATTTAGATGCTACATATAAAAAGTGTAAATAAATATATTAAAAGAAAGTGTAGGGCTGACTTTGTCAGCCCTATTATTGTCACAAAACTACTCACTCTACTCTAATAATTTCATACAAAATTCTATTGACATGACTATATATAAAATATATACTGTATATATACAGTATATACGGTTCGGAGGATGTTAGAATTGAAGATTATAATATCAAATAGTTTAAATGATCCAATTTATAATCAAATATCCAATCAGATTAAATCACAGATTATTAAGGGTGATCTTCAGGAGGGGGAATTGTTGCCATCAATTCGAGCCCTTGCTAAAGATTTGCAAATATCAGTTATAACTACTAAAAGAGCCTATGATGAGTTAGAAAAAGATGGTTTCGTATATACAGTCCCTGGAAAAGGGACATATGTAGCTATGCAAAACAGGGACCTCTTGAAGGAAAGAAAACTAAAGATTATTGAAGAGGGTTTAGCTGCAATAATTGATGAATGTAAACAAATGGACATCCCATATAAAGAAATAGACACTATTGTGAGAAAATTGTTTGAGGAGGACTAATATGCTTGAAGTTAATAATCTAACTAAGGAATTTTTTATGGGTTTTAAATTAGACAATATTTCTTTTAAGTTAGAACCTGGATATATAATGGGTTTTGTAGGTCCTAATGGTGCAGGAAAAAGCACTACAATTAAGATAATAATGAATTTATTGAAGAAGGATTCTGGTGAAATAAGGATATTTGGCAAAGACCATGTGGAATCTGAAATAGAGATAAAGGACAAAATCGGCTTTATATATGATGAATCATATTTTTTTGAGAATTTGTCAATAGAGAATATGAAAGAGATAATTGCTCCATTTTATTCACAATGGGATGAGGAAGTGTTTCAAGAGTATCTAAAGAAGTTTGAACTTAAACCAAGATATAAGATAAAGAATTTGTCAAAAGGGATGAAGGTAAAATTTGCTCTAGCAATAGCATTAAGTCATCATGCCCAGCTTATAATCATGGATGAGCCTACATCTGGCTTAGACCCAATATTTAGAAGAGAGGTATTAAATCTACTCTACGAAATAGTTCATGAAGAGAATATATCCATATTCTTTTCTACACATATTACATCAGATTTAGAAAGAATAGCAGATTATATTACCTATATTAACAATGGAAAGCTAATATTCTCTAAATCAAAGGATGAGATTATGGACAACTACGGGATTGTAAAAGGTGGACCAGAACAATTAAGCAATTCCTTAAGGGAAGAACTTATAGGACTTAGGGAAACAAGTGTCAGCTTCGAAGGCTTTACAGATAAAGCCAGTGAAATTAGGCAGGCTTATCCAGATTTATTAATTGAAAGAGCTAGCCTTGATGACATTATGTTTAATACTAGGGGGCAGTTTAATGATTAATCTAATTAAGAAAGATTTTATTTTGATTATTTCAAATAAAATGAAACTATATACTTTGCTATTTGCTATTCCAATAATAATGGTCTTAATTAGCTATTTTAGTGTAGGATTAGCTCATTATTTGGGATTTATAGCTATTATATTCATCAGTACAAGTGCAGATGAAGGTGTAGAGGGAAAATCTTCTGTATTATTGGCCTCTCTACCAATAAATAAAAATCATATAGTAATTAGCCAGTTTTTATCAACATATATTATATTTATTCTATCAAGTATATATACAATATTAGTGCTATTTATTTTGGGGAAACTTGGATTGCATTCGATCCTAGACTACTATAATACGGATCTAATTAGATTTCTAATTGGTCTATCGATTATATTAATTAGTGTTAATGTGCCAATTAAACTGTTTTCAAATAGAAATTCTAATTCTTCCCTTAGTTCTGTTAGTTTTATTAATATTATCTTTATTTCTAGATATTTTAAAATGCTGGGGGAAGCATCAGAACCATTTGAATTATCCTCAGCAGGTACTATAATACTTGCTATTATAGTAGCAGCATCCTTTATGCTTTCTATAGCAGGATCTTTATTGGCATACAAGGACAAAGAATATTATTAGGGGGAAGGAAAATGTTAAAACTAATAAAAAAAGACCTATCATTAACAAGATTTTATTTAATATTAACAATGATATTAACATTTTTGTTTAGTCCTTTAATATTTATGTTAAATACCGAATCTATGTTTTATATTATATTTACAATACCTAATTTGTTGGTAGCTCTGCTATGTACAGAAACACAGTTGGAACAGGAAAAACTTATGAATGTAAATACTCTTATTCTTAGCTTGCCAATAAAAAGGTCAGATATTGTAATAAGCAAGTATTTAACTGCATCTATTAATCAAATAATATATGCTATATTATTTTTTCTATTAATTAAATTCCAACATTTATTTACTGAATTTGGGACAAATGGGGATTTAGAAGAAGTAAGTTTTAAAGTTATATTCTTTGCACTTTCAATTTCTATAGTATATTTATCAATGTATCTTCCCATATACTATCGATTTAAAAAGTATACAAACTTTTTCAGTCTTGGTGTATATGTCCTTATCTTTTTTTCTTCACAAATAGCTTTACAGGTCCCAAGTAATATTAGTAATTATACAATAATTCTTTTACCTACTTCCATCTTATTGTATCTAGCTTCCATGAAGCTATCTATAAGATTGTTTGAAAGGGAAAAGTGCCATTGAAAGCTGTCATTGGCTTCAAATAAGCTCAATGGCACATTAAATAAATAGCTGTATTTCAGATTCCAAAGCATCTTTAATATAGTCCTCAGCAGTGATAATTTTTACCTGGGGTAAAAATTCTTCTTCTCCAAAGCCCATTATTTCGCAGGATAGCTTACAAGCACCAAATTTTGCCCCTTTATTGATAGCTCCTTTTAAAAAGTCCTGAATTCGTGGTGTATCATTATCGTCCATCATATCTTGGAGCATCTTTTTACCTATTCCAGCAAAGTTCATTTTAGATAATGGCAAGTCTTCAATACCCTTAGGAGTCATATTTGAAAACATCTTTTCATAGGCAGTTTTTTCTTCATCAGTGATAACATCAGGATCTCTTACTAAAGTCAAACCCCAAAATGCAAAGAAGATGGTTACCTCTACATTCATTTCTAAGGCTGTATTAGCTAGAATTAGCGCCGCCAATGCCTTATCATATTCACCACTAAAAATTAGAATACTCATTTTTTTGTTCATAAAAAATACCTCCTCTTGATAGTTTTAGTCAAGAGGAGGGTTTCTATACTTTTTTTGATAATATGGAATATTGTTATTAATTTTATTAAGCAAATATACTAATAAATCAATTTCATTGAAATCATTATACAATCCTAAGCTTATTCTCACCATCCCAGGCTGCATTGACTTTGGAGCCCTTCTATATTTTTGGATATCATTTTTCTTTATGTTTAGTAATTCTTGAACATATGGCTGAGCACAAAAGCATCCATTTCTTACAGAAATGCCACCTTCATCTCCTAATATTTTTGCTAATTCTACATGGGTGAACCCCTTCATATTAAAGGAAAGAATTGATACCTTTCTATTTAGATCGAAATCATCGTAGATAATTAAATTAGGGATTCTTATTAAATTTTTAATGGCATAGTCTATTAATTTTTTCTCATAATTATCTATTTTTTCCATTCCAATGGACTTTAGGATTTTAATACTTTCAGTTAAGGCAAGGACTCCCATTAAGTTTGGAGTGCCAGCTTCTTCCTTTTCAGGAGGGTTAGCCCAGATTACATCATCAATAGATACAAATTCTATAGCACCACCTCCTACATACTCAGGAACACCTTCAATGAAGATGTCTTTTGGCGCAATTAGGGCTCCCGTACCAAAAGGAGCATACATTTTGTGGGCAGAAAAGGCTAAGAAGTCAATGTGGTCAGGGGCATTAATGTCCTTCATATCAATTGGCATATGTGCAATTGCTTGAGCTCCATCAACCAAAATCTTTGCCCCATAATTATGTGCCAGTCTTGCTATATGATGAATAGGGTTTATAAAACCTGTAACATTTGATGCAGCAGTAACACATATTAATCCAACTTTTCCATGGTGATTTTTAAGTTTTTCTTCTAGATCATCTATACTTAGTCTTCCGTTTGAATCAACTTTTACATAATCTACATTATATTTATTTCTCCATGGTAGTATATTTGAATGATGTTCCATATATGTGGTTAGAACAATCTTATCTTTTAGAAAGTTTTTTAGCCTGTAAGACAATTTGTTTATACAATCAGTAGTGTTTTTTAGAAATATAACTGTATGAAAGTCCTCATTTCCATTGATGAAATCAAGTACCGTATTTCTACCATCATCATAGACTTTAGAAGAAATAATTGTTTTATATCCAGTCCCCCTATGAACTGATGAATAGTTTGGAGCAAAGTCGACAATAGCTTGAATTACACTTTTAAAAGGAGGAGTAGTAGCAGCATTGTCAAAGTTTATATAATGTACATCATTGCCATTCTTAAGGGTTACAAGACTATCAGAGCCAACTATTAAGTCTTTATACATACCATCACCTACTTTTATCAAAGTTAGTCTCTATTATCTTATGACTTAAGCCTATCTAGTGTGCTTTTGATTAAAACAATAAAAAATGATAAAAGGAATGGATTCCTTTTATCATTAAGTAAGTGGTGTGCGTTATATATTGCTTCTATACTTTTCCATGACCTTTGCAAATATATCTGCAGATGTTGGTGGTGTGTATGTAATGGCATTAGCACCTGCATAAATTGTTTCAAGAATGGTTTCATCAGTTGGCCCACCCGTAGCAATAATAGGCAGTTCTTCTCCATACTCATCTCGTACTTGCTTTACAATCTTTGCTGTATTAGCACCACCAGATATGTTTAATATACTAGCACCTGCTTTTAGTTTCCCTTTGTAGTCATCCTTATTAGTAACAACTGTTGCAATAATAGGTATATCGATGATACTGTTCATTTCTTCTATGACCTTATTATCCATAGGTGCATTGACTACTACTCCATAGGCACCCAATAATTCAGCTTGTAGGGCAATGGCTATGGATCTGTTTCCTGTTGTCCGCCCTCCACCAACTCCAACAAAAACAGGTACTGGAGCAACTTGTAAAGTTGCTTGGATTATTGACAATTGGGGTGTAAATGGATAAACTGCTATAATTGAACCAGCATTAGAATTTGTAATTAATGCTACATCAGTAGAAAATAATAATGATTTTATTCTTTTTCCTAAAAACTTGATTCCACTAGCTTTATATATAGATTCGGGAACTTCGATAGCATTAGATTTTAGATTTGACTTAATTTCAGGTACGTATTTATTTTTTTCCATTATAATAGCCTCCATATTTATTATATATTTATTAATTACCCTAAACTATTGCTTGTATGCATGTAATTGCAATGATAAAAATTCTATTGTTTTTAATATCCAAATAAGGTTAAAATAGGTTAAGAGGGAAAATACTCAAATTGAAAGAGGGTTGGGATATGAGAAAGGAATATGTGGAGTATTTAAAAGATTTACCTATAAATATAAGATTGGCAAATATTATGCAATATCCATTTCATTGGCAAGATTCTATAGAGATTTTCTTTGTCTTAAAAGGTACTATTATTATAGGGGTTGAAAACGAAAGATATACTCTAGTAGAAAAAGAAATGGAGATAATTAACCCTAACGAAGTTCTTAGTGTAGAATCAGATGATCCGGATAATCTTGTCCTCATTATAGATATAGACCCCAACTATTTTGAACGATATTATGATGATGCTAAAGATACCTTTTATTATACAAATTCATCAGATGATAATGCACAGGAAACCGAGGAATATTATGAGTTAAGGAAGTACTTATCAATCCTCTTGTATGAAGTTATAGCTAAGCTAGATGATTATGAGGATTCTATAGAAGATAGCCTACTAGCTATGATGTATCATATACTTAATAATTTTCATTACTTAGTATATGAAGAAGAAGATTTAAAGGATGATGAATATCAACTAGAAAGGTATCATCGCATAGTAAAGTATATAGGCAACAATTATAAGGATAAAGTAAGTCTACAAGATATAGCTGAAAAGGAGTTTTTAACCACTCAATATTTATCATATAAATTAAAAGAAATATTTGGCCATAGTTTTTCTGAATATTTAAATAAGGTAAGAGTTGAAGAATCAACAAAACTATTATTGGATTCGGATTTGAATATTAGCGAAATATCTGCTGAAATAGGTTTCTCTCATGTTAGATACTATAACAAGCATTTTAAAATGCACTACAATATGACTCCTATGCAGTACAGAAAAAAGTATAAGGTAAGTGAAGAAGAACTAGAAAACTTGAAGCAGATAAACTTCTATGATTTGAAGGATGGTCTACCTTATATTCATCAGTATTTAGAAGATTATGAAAGATATCATTTTGACAATAGGATTATAAAGCTTGATATAGATTTAAACAAGGAACCAATAGATGAGTTTGAAAAACCTAACATAATAAACCTAGGGGATATTTCCTTATTGTTGGAAGAAGAAAATATAAAAATATTAAAGGAGATGCAAAAGCAGATAAGATTTGAATACTGTATTATCAATAGGCTTTTTTCTGCGGATATGGACATATATAAAGGGAAAAACAATAGATTTATTAATTGGACTAGAGTTGAGAATATATTAGATTTTATAAGACAGATGAAGTTATTTCCTATTATAAACACTGAAGGGGTAGAAGACCACATCCTTAAGGAATTTATAAACAACTTTTCCTATATATATGATGTAGATGCAGAGGAATGGTTAAATTTTAATATAGATAAGCTAAAACCATATTTCCTTAAAGCAGAAATTAGTCCCCTCTATGACACTATAGATATGGTGCCTTTTATTCTATATAGTTATATAAATGAAGGGAAACGAATTGTTCCAAATATGATAGATGAAATTACTAGGGAAACCTATCTTACTAATGACACTTTCTTTGGAGGGAATGGGTTATTTACCTCTAATTACTTAAACAAGCCTTCATTTTATGCTTATAAGTTCTTATCACTCTTAGGAGAGGAATTATTGTATAGAGGGGAAGGATATGTAGTAACAAAATCTGATGAGGGTTATCAGATATTGATGTTTAATCCAGTAGAAGTAGCAGAAGAAACCATCTATAGTGGGAAAACACAGGATAAATTAAAATCGATGAAAATTTCTTTGAACATTTATAATATGGAAGGAGACTTTCAGATTACTAAATACAACTTAAATAAGAGTCATGGTTCAATCTATGATAAATGGGTTCATTTAGGCGGCCCTGAAAGGATAGACACTATACATTGGGATTTATTAGATGAATATGTCCATCCTAATGTGACATTTTACTATGGTAAAAGATCTATAGTCTTTAATGTACAAGCAAATATTAAACCCAATGGAGCGGTCCTATTTACCTTAAACAGTGTACCAAACCAATAAGAATTTAGATTAAACAAAGATATGGAAAAATGTTACAATTTTCAAAAAAGCTAAAAGTGTACTATAAAGAAGCTAAATAGGTGGATGAATTTAAAAACCCCCAATGATAAGATTAGTTTATCTATGGGGGTTTTATTATGAGTAACAATAAAATATTTGGTGAAGAAAAGATAACAAAGCTATTATTAAGATTTTCCATACCAATTATACTTTCCTATCTTGTTTCAGAACTATACAATATGGTAGATACCATATTTGTTGGCAGGGAAGTAGGTGCTGATGGGATAGCAGCTTTAGTCTTAGTATTTCCAATACAAAGAATCATAGTTGCATTGGGAACTATGATAGCCGTTGGTACGTCAACAGCATTTTCTAGGTCTAATGGAAGAAAAGATATTGATGGGGCTAGAAAGGTATTAAGAAATGGTTTTTCCTTGTCTTATGCCATAATGATATTATTGACAATTACAGTTGTTTTATTTGGAGAAAAAATTCTGATTATATTAGGCTCAAGTCAAAATATATTGCCTTTAGCCAAAGAGTATTTATACTATATTATTTTTGCTAGTACATTTTTGAGCATGACCTTGTTCATATCTAATATTATGCTAGCTTTAGGAAATAGCAAAATGTCTATAATGAGTACCAGTATAGGAGCCATAACTAATATTATAATTGATTTCATTTTAGTAACGAAATTAGGGATGGGTGTAAAAGGTGCAGCAATAGCCACAAGTATTTCACAGCTTATAGGATTTATCTATGCTTTTTATCATTATAGAAAAATACTAAAAGAGTATAATATGGATTTAGCTTTTGGGATAGATGAAAAAACTGCCTTATCTATTATAGGTGTAGGACTTGCTGCTTTTGTAATAGAGGCTGAAGATGGAATATTAATGGGAGTTTTGAACAATTTATTAGCTTCAACTATTGGAGATTCAGGCATAGTAGTATTAGGAGTAATATCAAAGGTATATATGTTTTTATTTATTAGCATGTTAGGGATTGCTGCAGCAATGCAGCCTATTGTAGCATATAATGTTGGAGCGAAGAATTACAAAAGGTTAAAAGGTATAATGTACGAAACAACGAAGTTCGCCTTTATTAGCTCTATAGTTCTATGGGCTATAATGATGATATTTACGCCTCAATTAATTAGTATATTTATTAAAGATCAAGCCATTATTGCAGAATCAGTTATTGCCTTCAGGATAATGATAGCAGTCTTTCCATTAATTAGTATTTATTATGTATCCATATATTATTTCCAAGCCTTAGGAAAGGTAAAGACATCCATATTAGTGTCTGTTTTAAGACAGATAATAATCATGATACCTATATCATTAATAATGGTTAGACTATTTAATTTAGGAGCTCTTGGAGTCTGGTTATCCTATCCTATTTCAGATGTTTTATCAAGTATAGGATCCTATGTTTTGATTAAGAATGAAGGAGTTCAATTAAATATAGCAGTAGGAAAACAAATAGAAAGAGAAAAGCTAGAAGGACGTTTGGCATAATTTGTTTTAGAGAAATTAAGCTACTATTCATATAATAATGAATAGTAGCTTTTGCTATTGAAATTTTCTTAAAAAAGTGTTATGGTAAACCAAAGATAAACAATAACACTTATATTACGTACCATAACGCTTTTGGAGGGATATTATGATAAATCAAGAAAAGCTAAAATTGTTGGTTAAATATTCTTTGTTAATAGCAATGACAACTGTTATGACAATGATTATACAAATTCCTACTATAAATACTAATGGCTATCTAAACCTAGGAGATATGGTGGTCTTTGTAGCAGCATTTCTTTTAGGTAAAAAAGGAGGACTTATAGTAGGCGGCCTTGGCTCAAGTTTTGCTGATATTTTGCTTGGATACTCACATTATGCACCTATTACTTTGCTAGTTAAGGGCTTTGAGGGATATATAGCTGGAGCCATACTAGAAACAAAAGTAGGGAAAAGAATACCACTATTGGCAACTGCTATAGGAGCCATATGGATGGCCCTAGGATACTATCTAGCAGAGATATTTATGTATGGGCCAATACCTGCTATGTTGGGGATTCCTGGCAATATTGCACAAGGTATGTTCGGAGCAATTACCTCTATTGTATTTATTAAAGCATTAAATAAAACAAAAATAGGCTTATAGTTTAGTATGATATCAATAAATAAAAAGAAGCTATATGAGATATTGGATTAGCTAGTTTTAATTATTTCAATAAATGGGTAATCATATATTAAACTATTTAAAGAGGAGGAAGGATTAATGAATATTTCAATAATAGTAGGTAGTTTGCGTAAAGAGTCATATAATAAAAAAATTGCTGAGTTTTTAATTAAAAAATTTGGTGGCAATCACAATTTAGAAATTGTTCCTATAGATAAACTGCCCTTATTTAATGAAGATATTGAAGAAGAACCACCAGCTGAGGTTATCCAATTCAAGAAAAAATTAAAGGACAGTGATGGAGTTATATTTGTAAGCCCTGAATATAATCACTCGATTCCAGGGGGATTAAAAAATGCATTAGATTGGTGTTCAAGAGTAGACCGGGTTCTTGTAAGGAAACCAACTTTCATTATAGGAGCATCAAATGGTAATGTAGGAACAGCTAGATGTCAATCCCATTTAGTACAAGTACTAAATTCCCCTGGCCTAATGACTCTAAATATGCCTAATACTCATGTACTAATTCCAAATGTGCAAGATGATTTTGATGAAGAAGGCAATTTTACAAATGAGAGAACTATAAATTATTTTGATAAGATTATGACTAGATTTGTTCAATGGATAGAAAAAAACCGCGACTAATCGCGGTTTTTATATTGCCCACTCACCATCTTTAAATATTTGGATCCATTCTCCACTAGGAGTTTCCCCAATGATAGATAGATCTTTGGAACCAATCATAAAATCTTCATGTATTAATGAATTATTTACCCCTGATTTTTGGAGTTCTTCATCTGACATATTTTCTCCATTTTTAATTGAAGTTGGATAGGCCTTTCCTAAAGCTAAGTGGCAACTGGCATTTTCATCATATAGGGTATTATTAAATATAATGTTAGCTTGAGATATAGGTGAACTATAGGGTACTAGTGCAACTTCTCCTAATTGTTTAGAGCCTTCATCAGTATTTAACAAGTCCTTGAGAATCTCCTCTCCAACTCTAGCTTCAAAGTTTACTACCTTACCATCTTTGAACTCAAGTTTGAAGTCATCTATTAAATTCCCTCCATAATTTAATGGTTTTGTACTATAAACAATCCCATTAACCCCATCCTTATGAGGTAATGTATATACTTCCTCAGTAGGCATATTAGCAACAAAAGGAACCTTCTTTGAGTTTATACTTCCTCCTCCAGACCAGATATGGCCTTCTGGAAGGCTAATCAATAGGTCAGTTCCATTAGCAGACTTGTAGTGGAGTGTTTTAAATTGCTTTTCATTTAGATACCTTGTCTTTTGTTCCAATCTAGCCATATGATCTTTCCAAACCCTTGTTGGGTCATCTAAATCAGCACGACTTGCCTTGAATATAGCATCCCAAAGCATTTCTGTAGCTTTTTCTTCATCCAGATCACTAAAGACTGATTTTGCCCAGCCTTTAGTTGGTATGGACATAACACACCATGAGTTTATATCGTTCATGGTATATTTTCTAAAGTCCTTCATTCCTAAGCTATTGGTCTTATTTGCTACAGCAATTTTTTTAGGGTCTATATCCCTCAAAAGATAAGGATCAGCAGCATGTATAGATATAAACCCTGCACCCTTCTCAGCGTAATAGAGCATAATATCTTGTTTCCATTTAGGGAATTCTTCAAAAACTTCCATTGGTGAATTTTCATATTTTAGTTTTATCAATGTGTCATCGTTCCAATTTACATAAACTTCACTTGCACCCTTCTCATAAGCCTTCTTAGCTAGTAATCTTATAAAGTCTGCTCCTTCAATTGGGCCACTAATCACTAATGGTTGCTTGTCTTGAAGATTTATCCCAACATCAATTATTAGCTTTGCATAAGAATCTAACTTTTTCTCAAAAACATTCATCAATCTCACCTCATCAATAGTCATAAATATAGTTTACCCTAAATTCTAATGAAATGCACACCGGCTCGATATTTTATTGATAAAAAGCATATACATAAAGCATAGGAATGAGGAATAGAAGATTGGAGGAGGTATTTTCATGACTAAAGAAGGATTTAATAAAATAGAAGTTATTTTACCTGCAACAATAGTTGAAAAGCTTGTTGAAATTGCGAGTAAAGAAAAGAGAACACTAAATCAGCAGATTACTCTGATAATGATAAAATATCTAAAAGAGTACGATAGAATACTTGAGCTTATAAATGAAGAAGATTTTGGAGTAATTACCGAAGAAAAACTGAGAGACTTTCTAAGTAAGAGAGAAAATCAAATAGACTATAAATATGATGAAATAAAAGATTATAGTTTTGACGACTTATTTCAAATTTGGATAGATTGCTTTCTTTGATAATAAATTAATTTACTTGGGTATAATCCTAATAGTATAATTCAAGGAGGAATAATAGTGGAATACAGAAAATTTGCTAGTAAGTATTTAGTTAGATTGGATATTGGGGAAGATATAGTAGAAGCAGTAAAGGATCTAGCTAAAAAAGAAGGAATACGATTAGGGAGTGTAACTGGAATTGGTGCTGTAAATAAGGCAACCATTGGCCTATATGAGGTATCAAAACAAGAATATATCTCAACAGAACTTTCTGGAGATATGGAAATTGTCTCACTAGGAGGAAATATTTCAGAGATGAATGGAGAAGTATATGTTCATTTACATATAGCTTTGGGAACTTCGGATTCCAATGTAAAAGCAGGTCACTTAAATTCAGCTATAATAAGTGGTACAGGGGAGTTAATCATTGACGAAATTGAGGGAAGAGTAGATAGGACAAAGGATGATATATCAGGCTTAAATATTTTTAAATTTAATAATTAATTTAATTAAAATGTCTGAGATTTTCAACTTATGTGATATACTTATATATCATAGATATTGGGGTAATGAAATGGATAATCAGACTGATATGTTTTCAATTATTAATATTAAAAATGAATCTCCAGACAAAGATGTGCCTAAAGGAGTCAAGCTAAAGAAAAGAGAAATGTGGTGTCCATATTGCTCAAAGCCAGTTATATTCATCAAGGACAAAACACATGGAGTTAAGAGATGCCCTTATTGCAATATAAGTGATAAGGATTATTATGTTAAAGTGGTTAACAATAATTGGCTATAACCATTGACAAAATTATCAAAATATGATGAGATATAGATTAAGAAAAAATCAATTTATATTTAAAAACTAGGAGGAATTGCTTAAAAATGGAAGAGGGATCAGGGGCCCCGATAGCAGGACAATTGTTATTAATTTTGATACTAACAATACTAAATGCATTTTTTGCTGCATCGGAAATGGCTATGGTATCACTTGATAAGAAAAAATTAAATGTGCTAGTGGAGGAAGGTAATAAAAAGGCAGCTAAGCTATTGCTACTATTAGAAGAGCCTTCAAGGTTTCTATCTACAATACAAGTAGGAATAACATTTGCAGGTTATTTCAATTCAGCTTCAGCGGCCATAGGTATTTCAGGTACAGTTGGTAACTTTTTGGTAGGATTGGGGGTGCCAGCAGCTGTATCCGTTCAAATAGCAGTTATTTCGGTTACATTAATATTAGCCTATATAACTCTTGTATTTGGTGAATTAGTTCCTAAGAGGATTGCCTTACAACATAAAGAAGAATTTTCAATGTTTGCTGTAGGACCAATTTCTTTCGTGGCAAAAATAATGAAACCTTTTGTAAGTTTTTTATCGTTCTCAACAAACGGAATTATGCGACTTTTAGGTATTAGTACAGAAGGCGTTGAGGAAAAGGTAACATTAGAAGAGATACGTTCAATGGTGGAAGTAGGTCAGGAACAAGGTGTTATTAACCCAGTAGAGAGGGAAATGATAAACAGTGTTATAGGCTTTGATGATAAACTAGCAGAAGAGATTATGACTGCAAGAACGGAAGTTTTCATGATTGATCTTGAAGACCCAATTGATGAATATCTTGCAGAAATGATGGAGCTAAAATATTCGAGGATTCCTGTATATGATGGAGATGTAGATGATATACTAGGGATACTCTATCTAAAGGATTTTTTATTAGAAGCTTATAAAATAGGCTTTAAAAATGTAGATATTAGAAAAATTCTTCGCCCAGCCTATTATATACCTGAACGAAAGAATATTAATGATTTGTTTAATGAATTACAAGAAAAGAAAATGCATATGGCAATATTGATAGATGAATATGGTGGATTTTCTGGAATTGTAACTATGGAAGACCTTATCGAGGAAATCGTTGGAGATATTGACGATGAGTATGATCATGATGAGCCAGATATTATACAGCTTGATGATAATACCTTTGTAGCAAAAGGAGTTATTTCTATAAAGGAACTTAACAGCAATATAGGCAGTGAATTAGACGAAGATTCAGAAGAGTATGATACCTTGGCGGGTTTCTTAATATATTTAATGGGATATATACCTGAAGATGGTGAAAAGGTCCAAGTAAAACATGAAAACTTAGATTTTAATATAGAAGTGGTTAATGAAAAAAGAATACAAACTGTAAGAATAATAATAAATGAAATTGAAGAAGATAATGAAGATATATACGAGGGATAAATTTCTTACATCAGGTGCTATCTGTAAGTTAGTACCTGATTTTTTAAATTCAATGACTAGGTAGGTGTAATATGAATTTGCATTCCAAAGGATTTAAAAATGCTATTGCTTTAATTACATATGGGATTATACTTATGTGGATTTTGGAAAATATTTCTAGGGTTGGCTCAGTACTAGACAAGGTAATTGCAGTTTTCTCACCTTTTATACTTGGTGCTGCCATTGCTTTTGTTATGAATAGCCCTATGATGTTTATAGAAGGCTGTTTCTTTAATGGAAAGAGTCCACTTAAAAATATTAGTCCCAAGGTTAAAAGGCCAGTAAGTTATATTATTACTTTAGTATTGGTTATTGCGACAATAATAATTATATCCTTTTTAATTATACCGGAGCTAATTAATACAGTTCAGGAACTAGGAAAGAAGATACCTGGTCTATGGAATGATATTCAAAATTACATTATTACTAACTTAAGAGATAATCCACAAATCGTAGAGTCAATTACCAGTATTAGTATAGATTGGGCAAGAATTGAACAAAGTGCCCTAAGCTTTTTAAGGGATAGTGCTGGAAGCTGGATAAGTTCGAGTTTTACATTTGCAACATCCTTTATAGGTAGAATAATTAATCTGTTTTTAGCCTTTGTTTTTTCTATATATTTGCTATTGCAAAAGGAAACACTTTCTAGGCAAAGTAAGAAGTTAATATTAGCTTATTTCCCAGAAAAAGGGTCCAATAAGATAATCCATATAGCTAGACTTTCAAACAGGGTATTTTCAAATTTTTTATCAGGTCAATTTCTGGAGGCCTTAATAATTGGTGGCCTATTCCTTGTAGCCATGTGGATATTCAAATTTCCATATGCCATAATGATAAGCTTAATCATAGCGATAACTGCTTTAATTCCCATATTTGGAGCATTTATTGGCTGTATTATTGGAGGGGTCTTAATATTTGTAGATAGTCCTATAAAGGCCTTTTGGTTTATAATTATGTTTTTAGTAATACAACAAATAGAAGGCAATCTTATCTACCCTCATGTAGTTGGGAAAGCATCAGGACTTCCTTCTATATGGATATTAGTAGCTGTAAGTGTAGGTGCTAGTCTAATGGGAATACTAGGAATTATATTGTTTATACCAATTTGCTCAGTCTTTTATGCCCTCCTTAGAGAGAGTGTAAATGAAAGATTAAAATCAAAAAACATAAAAGAAGTATGATCAGTTTATTGAGATAGATAGGAAGATATTTGGGTATATAATTTATGAGTTTTTCATAATAAGCTTTATGAATTAAATATTTATATATATTAGGAGGTGTTTTAATGGCAGATAACAATGTTATAGTGTATTCAACAAATACTTGTCCATGGTGTGTTAAGGTTAAGGATTATCTAACTTCTAACAATATATCATTTACAGAGTACAATGTACAACAGGATACAGAAAGAGCTATAGAAATGATTGAAAAATCAGGACAAAGAGGAGTACCAGTAGTCGACATAAATGATAATATCGTTATAGGTTTTGATAAGGCGACTATAGATGATTTGTTAGGTTTATAATAAGAAACAAGTAAGTAAGAGATCACTAGAAGGTAAATGCTCTTTTAAGTGGTCTCTTATTTTCTTAATTTTACTAGGATGATTATATGGATAAGAATATTATTAAGATATCTGTTAGGAATTTAGTGGAATTTGTATTGCGTTCAGGTGACATTGATAATAGTTTTATGTCAATGGCTAGGGCAGTAGAGGGAACCCGTGCTCATCAGAAGCTACAAAAGTCTTATGGACATGAGTATAAGGCTGAAGTTTCCTTAAAACATGTGGTGGAATATGAACAGTTTACCATTCTTCTTGAAGGACGAGCAGATGGAATAATTACATATGATGGAAAAACAATAATTGATGAAATAAAGAGTACAAGTAAGGAATTAGAAAGCATTGAAGCAAACTATAATCCATTACACTGGGCACAGGCAAAGATCTATGCTTATATTTATGGTGTCCAAAATAAGCTTGATAATATTAATATTCAATTAACATATGTAAATATAGAAACAGAAGAGTGTAAAAAATTTCTTAAGGAGTTTACAAATACTGAAATAGAAGAATTTTTCTATAATATAATAAATATGTACATAGAGTGGTCGAATTTGACATTTGATTGGTCTAATATAAGAGATAGTACTATTAAAAAGCTGGACTTTCCCTTCAAGGAGTATAGAAAAGGACAAAGGGAGCTAGCTGTAGCAATATATACAACTATTGAAGAAAGAAAAAAGCTTTTTGCTCAAGCACCAACAGGAATAGGAAAGACTATGTCTACATTATTTCCAAGTATAAAAGCTATTGGACAAGGCTTAGCCTCTAAGGTCTTTTATCTTACAGCTAAAACTATTACTAGGGAGGCACCAAAATCCTCTATGATGCTTTTAATGGAAAGAGGCTTGAGAGCTAAAACATTAATAATAACTGCAAAGGATAAAATTTGTACTAATGATGAAGTGAAGTGTAATCCAAGAGATTGTAAAGCAGCAAGAGGACATTATGATAGGGTTAATGATGCTATTATGGATATTTTTCTAAATGAAGATTTAATGACAAGGGAACTTGTAATTTCCTATGCATTAAAACACAATGTTTGTCCCTTTGAATTTTCTTTAGATATAAGTTTATGGTGCGATATTATCATATGCGATTATAACTATGTTTTTGATCCCCAAGTGTACTTACGCAGGTTTTTTGATATAGAGACTAATGATTATGTGTTTTTAATAGATGAAGCCCATAATTTAGTTGATAGATCTAGAGAAATGTTTTCAGTGGAGATAAATAAAGCACATTTTCTTGATATAAAGGATATATTTGTGGATAAATACAAAGGAATTTCAAAACAAATCCACAAATGTAATAAGCTTATAAACACAATAAAAAAAGATTTAGAAATTGAAGAAGAATACTACCAAGAAGAGGAAGTAACTGAACTATACTATCCATTTAAAAGGCTTGTAACCTTAATGGAGCCTTGGCTCATTGAAGAGAAAAACCATCCTGAATATGAAGGGGTACTAGACTTCTATTTCAATCTAAATACCTTCTTGAAGATATCAGATTATTATGATGACCACTATGTGACTTCCTTTGAAAATTATGGGAGAGATTTCATAATAAAATTGTACTGCGTTGATTCTTCATATTTGCTTAAGAATGCTCTAATGAGGGCTAGGGCATCTATGTTTTTCTCAGCTACATTAACACCCCTGAAGTATCACATGAATCTTCTTGGAGGAAATGACAATGATTATTATATTAAGTTAAGTTCACCTTTTCCTAAGGAAAATCTTCTTATGCTAATAGATGATAAAGTATCCACAAGATACAAGGATAGACAAGATACCTATATAGATCTTGTTACAGATATAGAAAAGCTAGTAAGGGGTAAAAGAGGAAATTATTTTGTGTTTTTTCCATCTTATGCATATATGGGAAAGGTATACGAAATTATTATTGATAGAAATGAAGATTTGAATATAATCCTACAAGAAAGCAATATGTCTGAAAGACAAAGAGAAGACTTCTTACAAGAGTTTAATGAAGTTGATAATTTAGTTGCCTTTGCTGTAATGGGAGGTATATTTTCAGAAAGCATAGACTTAATTGGGGATAGATTAATAGGGGCTGTTATCGTAGGGGTAGGACTACCACAAATTTGTTTTGAGAGAAATATTATAAGAGAATATTTTGACAAGATTATGGGTGAAGGATTTAACTATGCATATACTTATCCAGGTATGAACAAGGTAATGCAGGCAGGGGGTCGGGTCATTAGGTCTGAAGATGACAAAGGAGTGATACTTTTAATAGATGATAGATACAGGACTAATATATATAGGAAGCTACTTCCTCAAGAATGGTCACATTATAAAAAAATAGGTAATCCTATAGATTTAGAAGGATTGCTAAAAGAGTTTTGGTAATGATTTACAAAATGTGTCTTGTATTAACTAAAGAGTCAAGAAAAGACTATTTTGTGGAAAAACTAATTGCACTATACAAGATTTAATGATATAATTGTGAACATAATTGCTAACAATATTAGAAGGCAATGCCGGCATATAATAGGATTTTGTGTTAATCAAGATATTTTGATAGAAGTGAGAAAAAGCTCATATGGACGAAATCCTAGAAACAAATGAAGGTATATCCTTAAAATGGTATACTGCAGATATTGAAAATAGTATTGAAAGGAAGATTTATTTTGACTTCTTCAGTGGAAAAAGTATATAGTACCGTGAGAAATAGAATATTAAATCAAGAATATGCTCCATCCCAAACCTTAGTTGAATCCACATTGGCTGAAGAATTTGGTGTAAGTAGAAACACTGTTAGAAAAGCCATTATGAAATTAGTAAATGAAAAGCTGGTGGAATCTGAGGCTAATAAAAGCGCTGTAGTAAAGCATCTTACGAAAGAAGAAGCTTTGAACTTAATGGAGATAAGAGAAAGATTAGAAGGCTTAATTGCTTATAGTACTGCAAAGATCATAAAGAAGGAAGATATAAAAAAGATAAGATCTATCCTCGATGATATGAAGAAATCATTAGAAGAAGGCAGATATTTGGACTACTCAGCTGAAAATGATATAATTCATGACATTATTGATAAAATATGTCCCAACAAAGAAGCCATTGAATTAATTGAATCTATTAGGTTGCAATTAAGAAGCTATAATAAAAGGACTATACTTATTAAAGGTAGAGGGGAAGAATCTTACCAAGAGCATGTAGACCTATTAAATGCTTTCGAAGAAAATGATCCAGAAAAAAGTGAAATTATTATGAGGAATCATATAAAAAAAGTTAGGGACACTTTTGTTGAAAACTATGATATGTTACTTTAATTCTTTTCAAATTAAGATTTGTAATTAATAAAAATGTGAACGGAATATTTATATGGGTCCAATATGTTCAAACAAAATCTTGACTCCCATAAGTATTAATACTAATCCGCCAACAAACTCTGCTTTTGATTTGTATTTTAGCCCAAAGGTATTTCCCAGCTTTACTCCTATTATAGAAAATATAAAAGTAATTATTCCTATAAAGGAAACTGCAGGAACAATATTTACCTTTAAAAAAGAAAATGTAACTCCAACAGCTAAAGCGTCTATACTTGTCGCAACAGCTAAGGCTGCCATGCTTTTGAAACCAAGGTATTGTTTTATATTCTTTTCATAGCAAGTATAGATAGGGACCTGGCATTCTTTATCTTTAGATTCCCGAATAAAACTAAGTCCGATTGCAGCTAATAATATAAAGGCTAACCAATGATCAATGGCTACAATCTTATGTTGAAATTGTATTCCTAAGCTATAACCTATTAGTGGCATAAGGGCTTGGAATATACCAAAATATAGGCCAACTATTGCTGCACTTTTTATATTTACCTTATACAAGGACAATCCTTTACAAACAGAAGCGGCAAAGGCATCCATTGATACAGCCATTGCTACTATAAACAATTCAAGTAAATTCATATTTATGCTCCTTTACATATGTTCAAAATGTATTTTATTACTACTAAGATTTAATGTCAACCATAAGAAGGAGATTTGCAATTATTGGATAGCTTTAAAGAAGATAAGTATAATAATATGTAAGTAATAAGTATATTGATGTTCATATGGTGAGGGTATAAGAACAATAATAATTACTTTAGTAAATATTAGATTAAATAATAAATTAGGAGGTCATGTAATGGCAGGCATTAAAATTACAGAAACAGCGTTTAGAGATGCTCATCAATCATTAATAGCAACAAGAATGACAACTGATCAAATGTTACCAATAGCTGAAAAATTAGATAATGTAGGATTTCATGCTTTGGAAGTATGGGGTGGTGCTACATTTGATTCTAGCTTAAGGTTTCTAAATGAAGATCCTTGGGAAAGATTAAGAGCTTTAAGGAAAGTCTTCAAAAAAACAAAACTACAAATGTTACTAAGAGGGCAAAACCTACTAGGATACAAAAACTATCCAGATGATGTAGTTGAAGAATTCGTAAAAAAAGCTATTGAAAATGGAATAGATATTGTTCGTATATTTGATGCTTTAAATGATGTTAGAAACTTAAAAACTTCTTTAAAGGCTACAAAAGAAAATGGCGGACATGCTCAACTTGCAATTTCCTATACTACAAGTCCAGTGCATAATACTAAGTATTATGTAGAATTGGCTAAGGAAATGCAGGAGATGGGTGCGGATTCAATATGTATAAAAGATATGTCGGGAATATTATTGCCTTATGCAGCTGAAGAATTAGTTGTAGAATTAAAAAAGGTACTAGATGTGCCTCTAGAGCTTCATTCTCACTTTACTAGTGGTTTAGCAAACCAAGCATATATGAAAGGTATCGAAGCAGGTGTAGACATTATAGATACAGCTATTTCACCTTTAGGAAATGGAACTAGTCAACCAGCTACAGAGCCAATGATTGCATCATTGCAAGGGTCAAAATATTATCCTGAGAATATAGACTTTGATTTATTAATGGAAGTAACGGATTATTTTAATGTCCTAAAAGAAAAATATATTGAAGAAGGCTTATTAAACTCTAAGGTATTGAATGTAGATATAAACACATTAAAATATCAAGTACCAGGCGGAATGTTGTCAAACCTTGTATCTCAGTTAAAATCACAAAGAGCTGAAGACAAGTTCCTAGAAGTTTTGGAAGAAGTACCAAGGGTTAGAGAAGATTTTGGATATCCACCATTGGTTACACCTATGAGTCAAATGGTAGGAACTCAAGCAGTTTTCAATGTTATATTAGGTGAAAGATACAAAATGGTTCCTAACGAAGCTAAAAACTATATGAAAGGCTTATATGGCAAGACTACAGTGCCTGTTTCAGATGAAATAAGAAAGAAAATAATTGGTGATGAAGAGGTATATGAAGGACGTCCAGCAGATTTACTAGAACCACAATTAGATAATTATAAAAATGAAATAAAAGAATATATTGAACAAGATGAAGATGTATTAAGCTATGCTTTATTCCCACAAGTTGCCTTAGACTTCTTTAAGCATAGAATGGCAACTAAGTATAAAATAGACACAGAATTATTAGATGAAGAGAATAAGGTTTATCCAGTATAAAAACTTATTACAAATCTTAGCTGCTATTAACATTAGGAAATGTTTTAGCAAGGGGAAGTAGTAAAGAAAAGCGACAAATCCAGTATTAATGTAAAGGATTTGTCGCTATTTTATTTATGACCAGTGGTTTTTAGTGAATTGATGATAAAACATCTGCTTTAGAAATGATTCCCTTAAGGGTATTATCATTTTCATCAATTACAGCTATTGGGAATCTGGTCTTTGCAGCAATATCTATTATATCATTTATTAAAGTGTCCTGAGTTGTAGTATTTGCATCAGTTATTAGAACATCTGAAATTAACAATTGTTCTTTACTTGCTCTAATAGCATCATCAATAGTAATCACACCTTTATACACCATTTTTT
>JAAYNS010000012.1 GCA_012520755.1 Tissierellia bacterium | reverse complement strand
TCCATTAATTCATAATCTGAAACTGTTATAATATCATCAACATAGGCCTTAATATATTCAAAACTAATGTCGCCTATCATCTTTACCGCTGTCCCATCTGCAATTGTATTGATTTCATTTAAGCCAACAACTTTCCCATTATTCAATGAAGTTATTGCACTTGCAGCTCCTTCAGGTTCTACTCCTATAATTTTTATTTGTGGATTCATAAGCTTTGCTGCTGCTGCAACACCTGAAATTAATCCTCCGCCACCGATTGGAACTAGCATTATTTCTGTATCTGGTAGCTCCTGCAAGACCTCTAGTGCAATGCTTCCTTGACCTTCTATTACATCTTCATCATTGAAAGGATGTACGAATATATATCCACATTCCTTTTGTAATTCTAAAGCTTTAGCATAAGCATCATCATAGGCTTCCCCTTCTAAAACTACTTCAGCCCCATATCTCTTAGTAGCTTCTACTTTAATAAGAGGTGTATGTTTTGGCATTACAATTACTGATTTGATACCAAGTTTCTGGGCTGCAAATGCAACACCCTGTGCGTGATTTCCTGCTGAGGAGGTAATAACTCCCCTAGCTTTTTCTTCTTCCGTTAGCTTTGAAATCTTGTTAAAGGCACCTCTAATTTTAAAAGAACCTGTTCTTTGCATATTTTCTGGTTTAATATAAATTTCGTTGCCTGATTCTTTAGAAAACACATCACTATGGATTAATTTTGTTTTGTTTAATACTGTTCCAAGTTTCTCTTTAGCTTCGATAAAGTTATACAATCTTAACAATTTGGTTCCTCCTTTTATCCTACATAGTTTTGAGGGGGCTGGTCTTTGATAATAGAAATTCATTCACTGTTTCGGACTTGAAGAATTCAAAAGCTCATTCCGATAAAAAATCCTACAGCTTTCAATAAACCGCTACGCTCGCTGGGGTCTATCTCTAAGGTCGTGAAAGCTGTTTAACGGATTTTTCATCTGCATTCGCTAAGAATTCAATCAAGTCCTGCAAATGTTCACTATATTTCTATTATCAAAGACCATTTGGAAAACAAAAATGTCCCTAGCATATCTATATAGATATACTAGGGACGAATATAGTCGTGGTACCACCCAAGTTTACAGTTCACTCACGTGAAATGACTTATCAGGTCGAAGGATAATCCTTGAACCCTAGCCATGTAACGGTGGCACTTCTTTAAATGTAAAGAATCCCGGTCTTAGTTACTCTGATATTTATCATTTCTCCTTGACAGCTCTGGAGTGATTATTATATACATTTTTAACTCTAACTTTCACCAATATGTTAGATCTCTGTAGTTAAATTAATGTATTTTTCTCTCCGTCAAAACTATTATATATGGACTGATTTTTAATTATAGATGTCATTGTATATTTTTTTTAAAAGTTTGTCAATACCTTTTTTTAAAAATCAGTTACAGGAACCATGTAATTTTTATAAATTATTAAATAAAGCCTTTTATTATTTCTGTCATCTCTTTTGTACTAATTGGGTTTTCTGCATTTCTTGCAATGTCAGAGGTTCTATACCCTTCCTTTAATGCTCTATTTACAGCCGCTTCTATACAATCAGCTTCTTTCCTTAAATTAAAAGAATATCTTAACATCATAGCCGCTGATAATATAGTTGCTATTGGATTTGCCTTTCCTTGACCAGCAATATCTGGTGCTGACCCATGAATTGGCTCAAATAATCCCTTTCCCCCTTCACCTAGACTGGCTGATGGAAGCATCCCTATTGATCCAGTTAATACACTTATTTCATCTGATAATATATCTCCGAATAAATTTGTTGTAAGTATTACATCAAATTGTTTTGGATCTCTGATTACTTGCATAGCTGCATTGTCTACATACAAGTGGTTTAACTCTATCTCTGGATAGTCCTTAGATACTTGTTCAACAACCCTTCTCCAAAGTCTTGAGCTCTCTAGTACATTTGATTTATCTACACTTGTTACTTTTTTGTTTCTCTTCATTGCAAAATCAAAGGCTATTTTTGCAATTCTCCTTACTTCCATTTCACTATATTCTTCAATGTCGTATGCACTCTGCCCTAATTCTGTTTCTCTACTACCTCTTTCACCAAAGTATATACCTCCAGTAAGCTCTCTTACTACGCATATATCAAATCCATCTCCAATAATCTCTGCTTTCAAAGGAGAGGAGTCCTTTAAAGGATCAAAGAGTATACCAGGCCTAATATTTGCATATAAGCCCAATTCTTTTCTAAGGCCTAAGATCGCTCTTTCTGGCCTTTTGTCAGAAGGTAGCCTATCCCATTTTACCCCCCCAACTGCTCCTAGTAGGATGGAGTCGCTTGATTTACATACATCTATAGTTTCCTTAGGAAGTGGCTCACCATATACATCATAAGCAGAACCACCTGCAAGAACTTCTTTATATATAAACTTGTGCTTAAATTTTTCTCCAATAGAATTTAAAACTTCTATTGCTCCTTCTACTACTTCTGGACCAATTCCATCCCCTTTAACAACCGCTATCTTATATTCCATTAGTATCCTCCATCTTGTCATTAATGTAGTTAACAAGTCCACCATTTTGAATAATATTTTGTAAAAACTCAGGATATTTCTGTCCCATATAAGTCTCATTCTTAGTAATGTTATTTATTTCACCTGTATTAAAGTTGACTTCTACTTCATCATCCTTTTCAATCCTTGCCGCTGCTTGGGCACACTCAATAATTGGCATCCCAATGTTTATTGAATTTCTATAGAATATTCTTGCAAAGCTTTCAGCTATTACACAAGATACCCCTGAAGCCTTTATAGCTATTGGAGCATGTTCCCTTGATGAGCCGCACCCAAAATTCTTTTGTCCCACTATTATATCTCCAGCTTTTACATTTTTTACAAAATCTTTATCTATATCTTCCATACAGTGTTTCTTAAGCTCTTCTGGATCTCCAGTGCTTAAGTACCTTGCAGGTATGATTACATCAGTGTCCACATTGTCACCATATTTAAAAACACGTCCTCTTGCCTTCATCTTATCTCTCCTTTACAATCTTCTCAGGATTATATATTTTTCCTGCAATAGCTGAAGCAGCTGCAACTGCTGGGCTAGCAAGATAAACTTCTGATTGAGTATGACCCATTCTACCAACAAAGTTTCTATTAGTAGTGGAAACACATCTTTCCCCTTCTGCTAATATTCCCATATGGCCTCCAAGACATGGCCCACAAGTTGGAGTGCTAAAAACTGCACCAGCCTCAATAAATATTTTCACCAGTCCTTCTTCAATTGCTTGAAGGTAGATCTTCTGGGTTGCTGGAATTATGATAGCCCTAACTCCTTTTTTGACCTTTTTTCCTTCAAATACCTTAGCTGCAGCTCTTAAGTCATCAATTCTGCCATTAGTACAGGAGCCGATTACAACTTGGTCAATTTCAACCTCTCCAACCTCGTCTATGGTCTTTGTGTTTTCAGGTAAATGTGGAAATGATACTGTCGGTCTTATTTCCGACAAGTCAATTACATACCTCTCATCATAAATTGCATCTGCATCGGCCTCAAAGACTTTATATTCTCTTGTAGAATGTTCTTTCATATATTCTATTGTTTTTTCATCTACAGGAAAGATTCCATTCTTCGCCCCAGCCTCTATTGCCATATTAGAAATTGTAAATCTATCATCCATGGAAAGAT